>JBGTLX010000391.1:0-13040 GCA_041743855.1 Rhizobiaceae bacterium
GACCACCAGCGTCTCGACCGACGAAATCGCCGGCAGATGCTGCGCGACCGGCCGCCAGCTTTCGCCTTCGTCGGCGCTGGCGAAGAGCGCGCCGCCGCCTGTGCCGAAATAGACGCCCGCAGGCTCCAGAGTATCCGTCGCCATGGCCTGGCGTAGCACGCCGAAAAAAGCGTTCTCCTGCGGCAGGCCCTCACGCTTGGCTTCCCATGTCGCGCCGCCGTCGCGCGTGCGCCAGACCGCGGCCTTGCCATCGGGCACATAGCGGCCGGCCGAATCGCCGTTGAGCGGCACCAGATAGAGTGTCGACGGGTCGCGCGGATGCACGGCTGCCGGAAATCCGAACGAGGAGGGCAGGCCGGCCTCGATGCTGTCCCATTTCTTGCCGCCGTCGCCGCTCCGGTACATACCGCAATGGTTCTGCTGGTAGAGTAGTTCGGGCTGCCCCGGCGCCATGACGAGGCAATGCACGCACTGGCCGAATTCGGGAAAATTCTGGCCTTCGGGCAGGAAATCGGCCCGCGTGCCGCTGTTGCGCGGCTCCCATGTCTCGCCGCCATCGCCGGTGTAAAAGACGCCCGCAGCCGAAATGCCGACCCAGATTTTGCGAGAGTTCTCGGGATGAACGACCAGCGAATGCAGGATCAGGCCAGCCCCGCCCGGGTTCCAGTGCGGGCGCGACGGGTGTTTTTGCAAGCCGTCGAGGTGCTGCCAGGATTTGCCCTGATCCTCGCTCCGGAACAGGCCGGCGGGCTGCACCCCGGCGTAGAGCGCGCCATCGGCCGCGTTCAGGCTCCAGACCGTCTTGACCGGCTCCTGTCCGGCCTCGTAGGCGAGACCCTCGCTGGAATGTGTCCAGCTTGCGCCGAAATCCTCCGATTTCCAGACGGCCGGGCCGAACCATTCATTGCCGCCGCCACCATAGATCGCGCCCGTCGCCGGATCGGCCACGACGTGATTCGTCGGCCAGGTTTCGCAGAACGGACCGCGAATTTCCCATGATTTCCGGTTGGCGTCGCTCTCGGCGATGAACGCGCCCTTTTTTGTCCCCAGCAGAATAAGAACCTTCTTAGCCATCTTTCCCTCCACCACATGTGAACCGGACTTCGGCAGGCGCTCGCAGCACGAGTTTTCTTTCCGCCCTGGCTGGTGAAAGCTAAGGCGGAATGCGGGCGCTGTCGATCCAAGGACGAATGAAGGCGCGGCATACCGACATCACCATTCGCCTTTTCTTGTTGCAAACGATTTGCAACTGCATTGACAGGGTCGAGCCGTTGCCCTATCTGGATGACATCATCGGCAACGCTTCCGCGTTCGCCGGACAAAAAATCCGGAATTCTTCATGACTTGTTTGCGCGTCCTGGTTGCCTCGATGATCCTGCTGGCGCTTGGCGCGTGTTCGCCGCAAGCCGCGACAGGCGGCAAATTGCAGGTCATCACCACCTTCACGGTCATCGCCGACATCGCCAGAAACGTCGCCGGCGATGCGGCCGACGTGGAATCCATCACCAAGCCGGACGCCGAAATCCATAATTACCAGCCGACGCCCCGCGACATCATCCGTGCGCAGGATGCCGACCTCATCCTGTGGAACGGCCTCAACCTCGAACTCTGGTTCGAGAAGTTTTTTGAGAACCTGGACGAAGTTCCCTCCGCAGTCGTCTCGGACGGGGTCGAGCCCATGGGCATCGCGGAAGGCCCCTACACCGGAAAGCCAAATCCGCACGCCTGGATGTCGCCGGAAGCGACGCTGATTTATGTCGAGAACATCCGCAAGGCGTTGGTCGCGCAAGATCCCGACAATGCCGAGACCTATTCGAGAAACGCCGCCGCTTATTCTGAAAAGATCAAGGCGACAGTCGAGCCGATCCGCGCCGCGCTCGCCGCCATTCCCGAGGAACGGCGCTGGCTGGTGACCAGCGAGGGCGCGTTTTCCTACCTGGCGCGCGATTTCGGCCTGAAAGAGCTTTATCTGTGGCCGATCAACGCGGACCAGCAGGGCACTCCGCAACAGGTCCGCAAGGTCATCGATTCCGTGCAAGCCAACGCCATTCCGGCGGTGTTTTCGGAAAGCACGGTTTCGGCCGATCCCGCGCAACAGGTCGCGCGCGAGACCGGCGCGAAATATGGTGGCGTTCTCTACGTCGATTCCCTGAGCGACGAGAACGGCCCGGTGCCGACCTATCTCGATTTGTTGCGCGTCACCGCCGAGACCATCGCCAAGGGGCTCGCGCAATGAACGCACCGGCCACGCCGCAAGGGCTCGTAACCGCGCCTGGCGACGGCATCCGGGTGGACAACATCACCGTCACCTACCGCAACGGCCAGACGGCGCTCCGCAACGCCAGCTTCGCGATTCCCAAAGGGACGATCACGGCGCTTGTCGGCGTCAACGGCAGCGGGAAATCGACACTGTTCAAGTCGATCATGGGTTTCGTGCCGCTCGCCGCCGGCAAGGTCTTTCTGTTCGGCGAGGCCGCGTCCGACGCCTTGAAGCGAAACATCGTCGCCTATGTGCCGCAGAGCGAGGATGTGGACTGGAACTTTCCGGTTCTGGTCGAGGACGTGGTGATGATGGGCCGCTACGGACACATGAATTTCCTGCGCATGCCGCGCGCCGCCGACCGCGCGGAAGTAGACGACGCGCTTGCCCGGGTCGGCATGAGCGACTACCGCAAACGACAGATCGGCGAACTGTCCGGCGGCCAGAAGAAGCGTGTCTTTCTGGCGCGCGCGCTCGCCCAGGACGGCAGGATCATCCTGCTCGACGAGCCCTTCACCGGCGTCGACGTGCGCACTGAGGAAGCGATCATTGCCCTGTTGCGGGAGTTGCGCGACGAGGGCCGCGTCATCCTCGTCTCGACCCACAATCTCGGCAGCGTGCCGCGCTTCTGCGACCGCGCGGTTCTGATCAACAAGACGGTGCTGGCTGCCGGACCGACAAGGGAGGTTTTTACCAAGACCAACCTTGAGCGGGCTTTCGGGGGCGTGCTGCGCCAGTTCATCCTAGGCGGGTCGGATCTTCATGACGACGCCGATCCACGCCAGGTGACGGTGCTCACCGATGACGAGCATCCCTTCGTCATCTATGGCGACGGCGTCGATCCCCGTGACGCCGCGGAGCCGGAGCAAAAATGATAGCCACGCTCGCCGAACCATTTGCCTACGGCTACATGATCAACGCCATGTGGGTCTCGGCGCTGGTCGGCGGCGTCTGCGCGTTCCTGTCGGCCTATCTGATGCTGAAGGGCTGGTCGCTGATCGGCGACGCGCTGTCTCACGCCATCGTTCCCGGCGTCGCCGGCGCTTACATGCTGGGGCTGCCCTTCGCCTTCGGCGCGTTCCTGTCCGGCGGGCTGGCGGCCGCCGCCATGCTGTTTTTGAACCAGCGCACGAAACTGCGCGAGGACGCCATCATCGGCCTGATCTTCACGTCCTTCTTCGGCCTCGGCCTGTTCATGATCTCGCTGTCGCCGGCGTCGGTGAACATCCAGACGATCGTGCTCGGCAACATCCTGGCGGTGACGCCCGCCGACACGCTGCAACTGGTGCTGATCGCCGGCATCTCGCTGGCGATCCTTTCAGTGAAATGGAAGGATTTGATGGTCACATTCTTCGACGAGAACCATGCCCGCTCGATCGGCATCAATCCGGACCGGATGAAGGTGCTGTTCTTCACGCTGCTCGCCGGCTGCACTGTCGCGGCGCTGCAGACGGTCGGGGCGTTCCTCGTCATCGCCATGGTGGTCACCCCGGGCGCGACCGCCTATCTGCTCACCGACCGTTTTCCGCGATTGATCCTTCTCAGCGTGGCGATCGGCTCCGTGACGAGCTTCGTCGGCGCCTATGCGAGCTATTTCCTCGACGGCGCGACCGGCGGCATCATCGTGATGGCGCAGACGCTGATCTTTCTCGCGGCTTTCATGTTTGCGCCGAAGCATGGCTGGCTGGCGTCGAGGCAGCGGGCGAGGCAAGCGCTGGAGGTCGGCGCATGATGGATTTGCTTGTGGCCCCGTTCCAGTTTGCCTTCATGCAGCAGGCTTTCGTCATCGCCATACTGGTGGCCGTGCCGATGGCGCTGCTGTCATGCTTTCTGGTGCTGAAGGGCTGGTCGCTGATGGGCGACGCGATCAGCCATGCGGTGCTGCCAGGCGTGGTGCTGGCGTATATCGCCGGCATTCCGCTGGCTATCGGCGCGTTTGCGGCCGGCATGGTCTGCGCGCTCGCCACCGGCTTCCTCAAGGAGAACAGCCGGGTCAAGGAAGACACGGTCATGGGCGTCGTCTTTTCGGGCATGTTCGGGCTCGGCATCGTGCTCTACACCAAGATCCAGACCGACATTCACCTCGACCACATATTGTTCGGCGACATTCTGGGCGTCAGTTGGCGCGATGTGATCGAAAGCGGAATCATCGCGGCAATCGCCGCTGGGTCGATCCTGATCTTCCGCCGCGACCTCCTGCTACACGCCTTCGACCCGCAGCATGCGCGCGCGATCGGCCTTCCGGTCCGTCTGCTGCATTATGGGCTACTGACGATCCTGTCGCTGACCATCGTCGGGGCGCTGAAGGCGGCCGGCATCATCCTGGCCATCGCCATGCTGATTGCGCCGGGCGCGATCGCCTTCCTGTTGACCGACCGCTTCGAGCGGATGCTGATGATCGCGGTCGCGGTCGCGGTTCTGGCGTCGTTCTTCGGCGTCTATCTCTCGTTCTTCATCGATTCCGCGCCCGCGCCGACGATCGTGCTCCTGATGAGCCTGGCCTTCGTGGCCGCGGTCTTCATCGCGCGCTTCAAGGTCATGCGGAGCGAACGCCTGATCGATTCGATCTAGGCGGTCTTGCCAATCAAGCGCGCGCCGCCGAAACTGTCGTCATGAACGGTTCATCCGAGCCAGCGCGCCTCATGCGCCCCAAGGGCAACCGTCGGCGTATTTCGGTGGCGGCGATCATGGCGATCTCGTTCGGCGCCCTTGTCTTCCTGTCGGTGGGCGGCGTGCTGGCGCTCACGGTCGGAGCGAACTACCGCAACACATTCGATCTTCTCGGCGCGCGCTCGACCTTGCTCGTCGACGCGATCGAGGATTCACTGCGCGCCTATCTGGGGCAGGCTGAAGACGCCGTGGATGGCGTCGCCAGGCTTTACGCCGGCGGGGCTTTCGAGATCGACGATTCGGGCGCGATGGCCGCTCTGCTTTCCGGCGCGCTCGCCAGCACGCCAGGCGCCAGCGGCATGCTGATCTACACCGAAGATTTCAAGGTCAGGGGACCGGTGCGGCCGACCGACGGCTCCGGAACGTTCGACATGCTGGAGCCCGAACGCGAAAGCGCGCCCGAAATCATCGCAGCGCTGGAAGAGCGGCGGCGCGTTGACGGCCGTATGTGGGGGGATTTTGTCGCAAACGAAGTCGGTCTGTACGCGAACGTCTCGGTTCCGCTCGTGCGTGGCGGCGTTCGCCGCGGCTGGATCATCGCGCCGGTGGAACTTTCCACCCTGTCGATCATCATCCGCGACCTGTCCGCCAGGTTCGAGACGCACGCCTTCATTCTCGACGGAACCACCCGCGTTCTGGCTGACCAGCGGCTGGCCGACCCCGCCGCACGCCGGCGGGGCGCAAAGCTTTTGCCAGCCCTGGCGGAGTCCGGCGACCCGGTGCTGGCCCGCTTCGCCGAACGCGAGCCTATCGAAAATTTCGGGACGGCCACCGCGCGCGACGTGGAAATATCCGAGATCGCCACGCAATCGGTTGGCGGAGATCAGGTTTCGATCGCGATCACCAGGACCATCTCCGGATATGGCGAGCGGCCGTGGACCATCGGGGCGTACTACGATCGTCGCGAAATCGGCGACGAGGTGGCTCGCGTGTGGCTGTCAGAAGCCCTCGGCGTGGGTGCCCTATGCCTCGCGGTCATTGCCTCGGTGGTGCTCGGCAAGAGGCTGGCGCGGCCGGTGCGCGCGATTGCCGACCAGGCGCAACGCGTCGCCGAATTCGACCTCGATGGCGTGAAACCGCTGCCGCGCAGCCGCGTGGTCGAACTCGACGATCAAGCCGTCGCCTTCAACGCGATGCTGACCGGCCTGCGCGCCTTCTCGACATACATCCCCCGCTCGCTGGTGGCCAAGCTGGTGCGCACCGGCGAAATCGGGGTCACGCAGTCGCGCGAGGCCATGGTGACGGTCATGTTCACCGACATCGTCGGCTTCACCACCATCTCCGAGCAGATGGAGGCGGGGGCGGCATCGCGGCTTCTCAATCATCATTTCGCTATCCTGTGCCATGCCGTCGACGCCCAGGGCGGCACGGTCGACAAGTTTCTCGGCGACGGCATGATGTCCTTCTTCGGCGCGCCGGACAGCTTGAAAGGACATGGTGCGGCGGCGGTGCGCGCGGCGATCGCCATCCGCGAGGCGATGGCCGAAGACAATCGCCTCGCCGCTGCGGACAATCGGCCAGCGCTGCGCGTGCGCATCGGCATCCACACCGGCCGCGTCATCGTCGGCAATATCGGCGCGGCCGACCGGGTGAATTACACGATCGTCGGCGACACGGTGAATGTGAGCCAAAGGCTGCAGGAACTCGGTAAACTTCTGGCGCCGGGCGAGGAGACCGCGATCGTGATTTCCGTCGAGACCGCGACGCGCCTGGGCGATGCGGTTCAGCTCGAAAGCGCCGGCCTGCACAGGCTGCGCGGGCGCGGAGAGCCGATGCAAGTCTTCGTGGTCGGCGATGTCGCCGACGAACCGGCAAGCCGCGCTGTTTCCGCCTAGCTAGAGCGCCGCGCGTCTATTCGGACGCGCAAAGGACGCTCTAACACTTTGAATCGACGCATGATCTTATCCGAAAACCGATTCCACTTTTCGGGATCATGCGTTAGAACATCAAGATACAGGGCATCAATGCCGGCGTAATCAGGCCGCCTGAGCGGTCAGCCTTTCGCGCGCGAAGGACAGTCCGTTTTCGTCGAAAATATGCAGATTGCCCGGATCGGCATCGAGCCGCAGCGTCGCGCCGCGCCCGATCGTGGCGTTGCCGGGAAGCTTGAACACCAGCGGCTCGTTGGCTCGGCCGATGTCGAAATAGATCATCTGCACCTCGCCCAACTGTTCGATGTAGTCGACGCGTCCCTCGAACAGCACGTCCTCGCCGGTTGCGATGCGAAGGTCCTCCGGACGCACGCCGAAGCTGACCGTCATGCCGGCAGCACTCGCCGGCGTGGCGACAGGCACGGTCGCCTTGCGGCCCCCGACATGGGTCACCACGGTCTGCGCACCCGCGCTGTCGATGGTTGCGGGCAGGATGTTCATCGCCGGCGATCCGATGAACTGCGCTACAAACAGATTGCCCGGATGGCAATAAAGCTCCATCGGCGAGCCGACCTGCTCGATCTTGCCGTCCTTCAAGACCACGATGCGGTCGGCCAGCGTCATCGCCTCGACCTGATCGTGGGTGACGTAGATCATCGTCGTTTCAGGCATCGATTCCTTGAGCTTGGCGATTTCGATGCGGGTTGCAACGCGCAGCGCCGCGTCCAGGTTGGACAGCGGCTCGTCGAACAGGAAAACTTTTGGATTGCGCACGATGGCGCGGCCGATGGCGACGCGCTGGCGCTGGCCGCCGGACATCGCCTTGGGCAGGCGGTCGAGATATTTTGTCAGTTGCAGGATTTCGGCGGCCTGACGCACGCGGCGATCGATCTCGGTCTTGTTTTCCTTGGCGATTTTCATGCCGAACGCCATGTTGTCGTAGACCGTCATATGCGGGTAGAGCGCGTAGGACTGGAACACCATGGCGATGCCGCGCTTGGACGGCGGCACGTCGTTGACCGTCTCGCCGGCAATCTTCAACTCGCCGGAAGTGATCTCCTCAAGCCCGGCGATGGTCCTGAGCAGCGTCGACTTTCCACAGCCCGAGGGGCCGACGAAGACGATGAACTCGCCGGATTTTATGTCGAGATCGACGCCATGCAGGATGGTGAGCGAGCCATAGGATTTCTTGACTTGCCTTAGAGTCAGATCGGCCATTCCATCCTCCGATGATTGCGTGTTCCGGTTTTGCTGGACATGTTCCCGATCACGCTCAGCCTCCCTTGACCGATCCCGCGAGCAGGCCGCGGACGAAATAGCGCTGGAGCGAGAAGAAGACGATAAGCGGCACGATGATGGTGACGAAGGCCGAGGTTGTGAGGATTTCCCAATCGCCGCCGCGCGAGCCGAGCAGCGCGTTCAGCTTGTCAGTCAGCACCAGTTGGTCCGAACCGCTGCCGAGAAAAACCATGGCGACCAGAAGGTCGTTCCAGACCCAGAGGAACTGGAAAATGGCGAAGGAAGCGAGCACCGGAAAGGACAGCGGCAGCACGATTTTCACGAAGATCTCGAAGTCGCTGGCCCCGTCGATGCGCGCCGATTCCATGATCTCGCGCGGCAGGCCGGCGATGTAGCTGCGCAGCAGGTAGATCGCGAAAGGCAGGCCGAAACCGGTATGCGCCAGCCAGATGCCAAGATAGGTCTTTGCCGGCACGCCGAAGAACAGGCCGACGCCGTTGTAGAGTTTCAGGAGCGGGATCAGCGACATCTGCAAGGGCACGACAAGCAGGCCGATGATGGCGGCGATCAGCAGCGCGCGGCCTGGAAATCTCATCCAGGCGAGCGCGTAAGCGGCGAAGGCGGCAATCAGGATCGGAATGATGGTGGCGGGTATCGTCACCGTCAGCGAATTGATGAAGGAGCGGCCGATGCCCTCCGAAAACAGCACGGTTTCGTAATTTTCCGTTGTGAAGCGCGGCGGCGCCGAGGAGGCGTAATAGACACGCTGGCCGCGCGCGCCCTCGAACGCGACCGGCGACTGCATCAGGAATGCGCCGTCCTCGTCGAGGCGCAGCGTCACGCCGTCATCGAGCTCCGCCACCGTTCCGGCTTCAAATTCGGTCGGGGCGGCGGCCCTTACGCCGAAGGCGCTGATGGCGCGCGCCGCGCCCTCGTCGAACAGATTGCCTTCGATGACGAACTGCCCGTCCCGTTCGACCTGCGCTTCGGCGGCGGGCAGCCGGCCGGCTTCGGTCTGCGTGGAGGAGGACAGTGCGGTCCACCAGCCGGAGACGATGATCTGGTCCTTGTCGCGTATGGAACTGAGAAGAATGCCGAGCGCCGGGATAGTCCACAGTGCCACGAAGAACAGGACCGCAAGGTGAAGGCCCCATCGGCCGAGGCGGGATTTGCCGGTGGCGCTCGCCATCTCAGTGGCCCCCCGTCTCTCTGTTCGCCTGGCGGATGTTGTAGATCATGATCGGGAAGACGCCGATCATGATGATGACGGCGATGGCAGCACCCCGGCCGAAATCGCCGCCGCCCCTAAACATCCAGTCGAACATGAGATTGGCCAGTACCTGGCTGTTCCACTGGCCGTTGGTCATGGTCAGCACGATGTCGAAGACTTTCAGCACGAGGATGGTGATGGTGGTCCAGACGACCGCGATGGTGCCCCAGATCTGCGGGATCATGATCTTCCAGAAGATCTGGAATGGGTTGGCCCCGTCGATCACCGCCGCCTCGATCGTTTCTTCCGGAATGCCGCGCAGCGCCGAGGACAGGATGACCATCGCAAAGCCGGTCTGGATCCAGATCAGGATGATCATCAGGAAGAAATTGTTCCAGAAGGGCAGCGATATCCAGACCTGAGGCTGACCGCCGAGATATTGGATGAACGCATTGAGGATGCCGATCTGGGTCTGGCCGTCGCCGCGATACTCGTAGACGAATTTCCAGATGACGCTGGCGCCGACGAAGGAAATGGCGAGCGGCATGAAGATCAGGCTCTTGGCGATCGTTCCCCACCAGATCTTGTCGGTCAGAACGGCGATGACCAGGCCGAGAAACGTGCAGGCGGCCGGCACGACGGCGAGCCACAGCAGATTGTTCAGGATCGAAGTGCGGAATTCGCGGTCGCCGAACGCCCAAGCATAATTGCTGAAGCCGACGAAATTCTCGCCGCCGCGATCATGAAATGACAGGCGCACCGTCTCGACGACCGGATAGACGAGATAGATGGTCAGGATGATGAGCGCCGGTCCGACGAACAGCCAGGGCCGGATCAGGCCCTGGCGGCGCAGATTGTCGATCGCGGCAGCGCCGGCGACGCCACGCGAGGGGAAGACGAGATCGAGCAGGCGGTTGGCGCCCCAGAAATAGGCGACGCAGCCGCCGACGCCGACGATGACCGTAAAAACGGCCAGGAGAATCTGTCCGGTCACCGCTTTTCTCCCCTCGTGTCCGGGCTGCCCGCCCGGATTTTTTTGGTCCACCCCCCGAGAACCGGGCGCGAGCCCGATCCTCATCTAGCGGGCGGGGCAGCACTCATGCCTCGCCGGATAAAACTACTTTATGGCGTCCCAGCTTGTCTGGACGTCGCCGGCCACATCGGCGGCCGCTTTGCCTCCGACCAGATCGATCATCCCCGTCCAGAACGCGCCCGCGCCGATCTTGCCCGGCATCAGATCCGAGCCGTCGAAGCGGAAGGTCGACGCGTTGACCAGAATGTCGCCCTGCTTCTTCAGCGCCGCGTTGGCATAGGCCTCCTGGTTGGCGGTTTTGAGCGGCGTCAACAGGCCGGACTGGGCCATCCAGATCTCGTGGGCCAGCGGCATTTTTAGGAATTCGATGAACGCGCGCGCGGCCTTCGAATCCTTGGTGATCATGGCAAGCGTGCCAGCACCGAGTACGGGGCTTCCGAGTTCCGGCTTGGAGGCCAGCGGCGGCAGGTAGAAGAAGTCCGCATCGACGCCGAGTTCCGTGCCGTCCGGAAAGAAGGACGAGATGAAGGAGGCCTGCCGGTGCATGTAGCATTTCGGCGGAATGTCGAAGAGGCCTTTGGGGCTGTCGCGGAAGTCGGTCGCGGCCACGGCGGCGGCGCCGCCGGCGACATATTCCTCCTTGGTGGCGATGCCGGCGAAGACGTCGAGCGCCCCGACCACCGCCGGGTCGTTGAACGGCAGCTCGTTGGTCACCCATTTGTCGTAGGTTTCGGGCGGCTGCGTGCGCAGCATGATGTCCTCGACCCAATCGGTCGCCGGCCAGCCGGTCGCGCCGCCGGAGCCGAGCCCGATGCACCAGGGTGTGCCGCCATCCTCGACGATCTGGTCGGCAAGCGCGGTCATCTCCTCCCAGGTCTTCGGCACTTCGTAGCCGGCCTCCTCGAAATTTTCCGGCACGTACCAGACCAGCGATTTCAGATCGGCCTTGTAGGGGAAGGCGAAAAACTTCTCGGTCCCGTCCTTGTCCTTGTAGGTGCCGAGATCGACCCAGGACTGGCCCGCGCCGTAATTGTCGCGAACGAAGGCGGCGCTCTCTTCGCCCAGATCGACCAGCAGGCCCTTGGACGCCAGATCCTGGATCAGCCCCGGCTGCGGCAGGATGGCGATGTTTGGCGGGCTGCCCGCCTGGGTGTCGATGACGATCTGCTGTTCATAGTTCTCGGACGAGGAATAATTGATCTCGACGCCCGTCGCCTCGATGAAATACGCCAGCACGCTTCGGATCAGGGCCTCGTCCTCACCGCGCCACGGGCCGAAGATCGACAGGCTCTCGCCTTTGAGATCGACCTTCTTCAGTTCGTCGAAATTGGCCCAGGTGAAGCGCGCCTCCTCGCCGGGCGCGAATTTCAGCTGCGCCGACGCCGGCGTGCCGAGGGCTATCGCAGCAAGCGCCACGCCGATCAAAAGGCTTTTCTTCATGGTTTTTCCTCCCGTGGTCACCAATGGCGGGACGGAACCTCCATTCCACTCGCCGACATGGCTGAGACTGTGCCTCAGGTTCCAACCATGCGCAACAGGCCGAGAATTCGCGCGCGGAAGGGTCTTACGCGGTATCGGCGCGGCGACGGGAGGGAGCTATTCGACTGCGCCTGCTGCTGCCGTATCGATCAGGCCGAAGCCGAAATCGGCATCGCGCCCGGCTTCGCCCAGATCCTTGGCGGTCGCCGAAAGCGCCGCCTCGATCCAGTCGGCCGAACGGTCCGGCGATTTGTGCAGGAGATTGGCGATGGCCCCGGAAACGATTGCGGCCGCGAAAGACGTTCCCGTGACGAGATCGGAGCCGCCGCCGACAGGCGCGATGAGGTTGACGCCTGGCGCCGAGACGAAGACGTATGGTCCGCGGTTCGACTGCTGCATCAGCGCATCCTTGTCGTCGGTGGCGGTGACGGCGATGACGCCGTCATAGGCCGCCGGGTAGCCATAGGGCGCGCCGGGACCGTTGTTGCCGGCCGCAGCCACCAGCACGATGTCGAGCGCGCGCGCATTGGCGCAGGCTGCCTCCAAAACGTCGTTGTCCGGCCCGACGAAGCTCATGTTGACAATGCGGACATTCTGGGCGGCGGCCCAGTCGAGCGCGGTCAGGATGATGTCCATGTTGGACTTGCCGCCCTCGAAGGCGCGTGCATGGTAGATCGCCGAACCTGGGGCCATGCCGCGAAACTCGCCTGTGCCGGCGATCAGCCCGGCGACGGAAGTTGCGTGATCGCGCGTTTGGATAGGCGTGTCCGGCATGGCGTCGAACAAGCCCGCCACCACCCCCTTCAAGGCCGGATGCGTCTCGTCGATGGCGGTGTCGATGACGGCGACGTTGATGTCCTGCCCGTTCGCTTCCTGAGAATCCAGCGCGATCCTGCCGAAGGCGTAGTTCACGACGCCCGCCGCCTGTTGCAGGCTGTAAATGTGGTTGGGCGCACGTCTAAATGTGCGGTCATCGCCGGCGAGTTGCGCCAGGACAAGGCCCACCGGGCGACCGTCGGGGATGCCGAAGCGCACCACGGTCGAGCCGAGCAGGGCCGACAGGCGCTGCGACCGGATTTCGAGCCCGAAGGACGCGGCGATGTCGGCGACGATCGCGGCATCGCCATCGACGGTGACAAGCACCTCGTTGGGCACGAAATCGCCAGAGACGGCCTGCGGTGGGACAGCCGGCGGCGAGGCGACAAGATCGACTCGGGGAGGAGGAAGATTGCCCCCCGCCGCAGACGCGGGGAGCGGCTGATTGTCCGGAAGTGCGGC
>JBGTLX010000392.1:0-3001 GCA_041743855.1 Rhizobiaceae bacterium
TCCTTCTGGATCGCCTTCATCTGCTCGTTGAGGTAATATTCGCGCTGCGTCTTTTCCATCTGGCGTTTGACGCGCGAGCGGATGCGCTTTTCGACCTGCAGGACCGAGATTTCGGCCTCCATGAAGCCCATGGCCTTCTCCAGCCGGGTTTTCACCGACAAAGTGGCCAGCATCTCCTGCTTTTCGGCGATCTTGATCGCCAGATGCGAAGCGACCGTATCGGCGAGCTTGGAATAGTCGTCGATCTGGCTGGCGGCGCCGACCACTTCAGGCGAGATCTTCTTGTTCAGCTTGACGTAATTCTCGAAGTCCGAAACCACCGAGCGGGCCAACGCCTCGACCTCGATCTCTTCTTCCTCAGGCTCGGTAAGCTCGACCGCATTCGCTTCGTGAAATTCGGCGCGTTCGGTGAACGAGGTGATTTTGGCGCGCGAGGTGCCCTCGACCAGCACTTTGACGGTGCCGTCGGGCAGCTTCAACAATTGCAGGACATTGGCGAAGGTGCCGAGGTCGTAAATCGCGTCGGGCTCGGGATCGTCGTCCACGGCGTTCATCTGGGTCGCAAGCAGGATCTGCTTTTCCGCGCCCATCACCTCTTCCAGCGCCTTGATCGACTTTTCACGGCCGACGAAGAGCGGCACAATCATGTGCGGAAATACAACGATGTCGCGCAACGGAAGAACGGAATATACACCGTCTCCGGAGGACCGGATTTTCTTGGCCATAGTTCAACCTTTCATGTCGCAACCGCTGCCTGAGCCAGTCGCGAATCTCATATTAACGGTCCCGCACCGTCTCGCCTACCACCGATTTTTTGCGTGGTATTTCAGCACGAGCTTTGTCCGGGAAGTCTTACTGCCGATAGGTGGAGAGGCGCGCCGCAAAGGTCAAGGGTTGACAGGTTTGGCGCATTTCCGTGCTAATCGGATTTTCGGGCGTCGGAGAGCGGCAATGTGCGTTTGGGACGCGGATCATGACAGTTGACCGGCGAAGTCTGCTGACCGGCGGCGTGGCGCTTGCGCTCGCTGCGTCCTCGACGCCCGCAAGCACGGCGCCGCAGGCTCCGGCCGCCGCATCGAAAGCCTTGAAGAACACCGCGGTCTACGTGCCCGGCTATTTTCCCGAGAACGCCTTCGCCAACGGCAGACCGGTTGGCGACAACCGCCGTTTCAACCGAGCGATCCGCAAGAGCGACCCGATCAAGAAGATGCTGACGCGGGTCGGCTTCGACGGCTCGATCAGGCAGGTTCTGCTGCCGGTGGCCGCGCACGACGTCGAAGTGTCGCCCGACCGCTCGATCGGCGTTCTCTGTTCGATGGACGGAGACCGCCACAGTTCCTTCGATCCCGACACGCTGGAAATGGCCGCCGTTGCGCCGTCGGCCGGCGAAGGCTGGCGCGGCGGCGGCCATGCCGTCTATCTCGACGGGGGCTCAACGGTGATCCTGTCAGAGCGCGCGCCGGCGGCTCCCTATCAGGGCAGAATGGAAGCGCATTACGGCCGGCTGACCGTCCGCGACCCGGAGACGCTGAAGATCGCCGAGAGCTATTCCACGCACGGCATCGACCCGCACGACATCAGGCTGACCGCCGACGGCAAATACATCGTCGCCGCCAATTACGGCTCGACCGTCTCGGCGAAGACCGACGCGCATACGATACCGCGCACCGTGGTGCAGGCCTCGATCACGGTTGTCGAAGTGGCCAGCGGCAAGCTCGTCGACAAGCGCGTTACCGGCAAAGGCAATGTCGAATTGCGCCATCTCGCCGCCGGCGGGCTCGATCGCATCTTCGCGATCCAGGCGCTCTACGGCAGCGACCGCGCGGATTCGCGCCAGCTTAGCGCCGAGGACGTGGCCTACGAATCCGACGTCACCACCGAGCCCGGCTATAACTACATGCCGGCCGCGACGCTGAAATACGACGCCTCCAGGGGCAAGGTCAGCAAGATGGGCGACCGCGCAGCGAACCGCGTGATGCGCCACGGGCTGTCGATCCGCTACGACGAAAAGCATGACGAGGCGATCGCAAGCTATCCGAGTTCGCATCAGCTGATGATCTTCGATGGGGCGAGCGGCGAGGTGTCGAAGCGCTTCGACACGCGCAGCGTCGGCCTGCGTTATCCGTGCGGCATCACGCTTCTGCCCGACGGAACGCATTATGCCGTCACCGGCTATTGGGAAAACATGCTCGTCTTCGAGCTTGGCACGCACCGGCTGGTGCGCGAACTGTGCCTCTACCCGCTGTTCTTTGGCCACAGCCATATTACGTCGGCTTGAGGTGCAGCGACGCAACTTGCAGATCTATGCAGAATTTTGTATGATAGCTTGTCATGATCAGGCCGGTCATCTTTTGCGGAGGCTCGCTTGACGACCTGCGTGAGTTCCCGTTGAGCACCAGACGTGATGCCGGCTTTCAAATCGATCAGGTGCAAAGAGGTCATGACCCTGATGACTGGAAGCCGATGCGATCCATCGGACAAGGCGTTCAGGAAATCCGGATACGGGACAAGACCGGTGCGTTTCGAGTGATCTACATCGCCAAGTTCGCGGAGGCCGTGTTCGTGCTCCACTGCTTCCAAAAGAATACCGTGAAAACAGCGAAGCCGGACATTGACTTGGCGAGGAGGCGCTATCGCGAGTTGTTGAAGGAAGTGAAGAAATGACAAGCGACCGATTCGAGAGCATTTGGGATGCCATCGAAGACAGCCCGGCTCAGGCAGAAAACCTGAAGATGCGGTCGATCTTAATGATCGCACTTAAAAACTACATCAAGAGGCAGGAACTGAGCCAGTCCAAGGCTGCCGAATTGCTTGGCGTGACGCAGCCTCGCATTTCGGACCTCATGCGCGGGAAGATCGAGCTTTTCGGGCTCGACACGCTGGTCAACATGGTGGGGGCGGCCGGAATGCAAATCGATCTGCAAATTCGAGAAGCAGCGTAAAACAAAAACGGCGCCAAAGGCGCCGTTTGAACTTCTGGTGCGCGCCTCTATCCTGCGCG
>JBGTLX010000393.1:0-1547 GCA_041743855.1 Rhizobiaceae bacterium
TGGTCATCTCACAGCGGGCGCGCATGTGCGTTGGCCTGGTCGTGCGGATGCTCCAGCCGCTGTTTGCCGCGCATCATCGTGACCGTTGGCCGGGAAGCCTTGGGAATGCAGGTGCGACACCGAAGTCACTGAATCAGAGCAGGGGATATTATATCGGCTTGGAAAGCAGCCGAACCAGCGTCGAGCAATGGGCGATGCGCTGCATGGACGGTATTTTCTGTTCGTTTATGAAAACCAACCCGCTCGCCGGGCTCCCGCACATCACCCTGACGTAAGAACGCGGCCTCGCCGTAGATGGCGATTCCTGCCCGATTGCGGGGCGGAGAGGG
Source organism: Rhizobiaceae bacterium (assembly GCA_041743855.1). Classification (GTDB taxonomy): domain Bacteria; phylum Pseudomonadota; class Alphaproteobacteria; order Rhizobiales; family Rhizobiaceae; genus JBGTLX01. The sequence goes on from JBGTLX010000393.1 coordinate 330, forward strand.
CAGTATTGCCTTCAGGGGGTGGTTCGGCCCGGTCCGCGCCCAAATGCGTCCTGACGCAACCTCGGCCAAAAGGGGCGGCGTTACGCCGCCAGCCTTCTGGCTGCGATCCCGCGATACGTCGGGTCAAGTTCTATCCCAAGGTAGTCGCAATCTGCATCGCAGGCTGCGACAAGCGTCGAGCCCGAGCCGCAGAAGGGGTCAAGTACTAGCCCGCCTTCCGGGCAGAACGCCTCGATGAGGGGTTTCAGGATCGCCACCGGCTTCTGCGTCGGATGGAGCCGGTTGCCGGTGTACGGGAAGTCGATCACGTCGGCGGGCGGATTTTCCGGCAGGGTCGGACGGCCCTTCGCCAGCACATAGGCGGATTCGTGCGTGTAGCTCACGAATCGCTTGGCCGAAGCGTATTTCTTGCGAAAGACAAGGTGGCCGACGATGCGGAATCCCGCCGCGCGCCAGGCACTTATGAAACGGTCTGTCTGCGTCCAGCCGTAGAAGCTGACGCATAGGCTGTCGTTTTTCAGGACGCGGAACATCTGCCGCGCGGCCGGCTCCAGCCAGTCGCCATTGTCGTCATTGGCGATGCTCCGGCCGCTGCGGTCCTTGTAGCGGACCAGATAGGGTGGGTCCGTCAGGATGAAATCCACCGAGCGGGCGGGCAAACGCTGCATGAGGTCGATGCAGTCGCCTTGCAGAACGGTGTTGCGGATAATGTCGATCGTCAATGTCATGGCGTCCTCCTGCCTTGTTGCGTTTTCACGATGCGGCAGGGACAGGCCGGCGAAGCGTTGCGGGCACCGGCAGGGAAACGGCTAACACGGGAGCGCAGCGAAGGGAGCGGGCGGGCCGTTGCGCGCAATGCGCGGCCTGTCTTCTAAGCGTCGATAAAGAAAACGCCGGCAGGTGGGGCGTCTCGCATGACTGTTGGCGGCAACGTCGGCACCGATGAAGCCGGCAAAGTGACCAGCAACCGGCCAATCAACGTAGGCGCGAACCCCTCATTCCTGCGTTCATGCGCAACGGCAGGGACCATAGCGGTCGCGGCACGACCGATCAGACATGGCGCGTCGTGGATGATTTCCCCGACGTGGTTCCGGTCACGGCGCAGGAACTGGATGCGGTCGAGGCCTTCCTGATGAAGCAGTTTCACGCCGTCATGGCCGACGAAAGTCCTGCAAACGCTGGCGTTTCGCCCGCGCCGGACTCGGAACTGCCGCAAAG
>JBGTLX010000394.1:0-5047 GCA_041743855.1 Rhizobiaceae bacterium
ACCGGTTGCGGCGCCCGCTCCGATGGAAGCTGCCGCGCCCGCAGGTGCCGCAACGTCCCTGAAGATCGGCACCGAAGGCGCATACCCGCCCTTCAACAATTTGGCCGCCGACGGCAAGCTCGAAGGCTTCGACATCGACATCGCCAACGCGCTGTGCGCTGAAATGAAGGTCACCTGCGAGTTCGTGACGCAGGATTGGGACGGCATCATTCCGGCGCTTCAGGCCGGCAAGTTCGACGCCATCATCGCCTCCATGTCGATCACCGACGAGCGCAAGAAGCAGGTCGACTTTTCCGACAAATATTACAACACGCCGCCAGCCATCGCTGTGGCCAAGGATTCCACCGTCGCCGACATCAAGCCGGAATCGCTGGCCGGCAAGACGCTCGGCGTCGCCAGTTCGACGACCCACTCTAATTTCGCCGAGCGGGACTACAAGACCGCCGACATCAAGATGTACCCGACGTCCGACGAGTTCCTGCTCGATCTGGGCAATGGCCGCATCGATGCGGTGATGGACGACATCAGCGTGCTGGAGGGCTGGCTCGCCAAACCCGACGGCGCCTGCTGCAAACTGCTCGGCGCGGTCACGCCCGACCCGACCATTCATGGTCTGGGCGCGGGCATCGCGGTCCGCAAGGGTGAAACGGAACTTGCCGAACGATTCAACACGGCAATCGACGCCATCCGCGCCAACGGCAAGTACAAGGAAATCAACGACAAATACTTCAAATACGATGTCTATGGCGGCTGATTTCGCCTGAGATCGAATATTACATCGAACGGCGGGATCGTTTCCCGCCGTTCTCATGAGTGCCTTGTCGAGCATAGAGGAGAGGAAGCGAGTTGGCGGAAGGCGTTTGGACGCTGCTGAGTTTCGGGCCGCAAGGCTGGAGCGACGACATCGCCTACGGCGTCTTCATTACCGTTTCGCTGGCGCTGGCAACGCTGCCGCTCGGCCTCGTCATCGGTTTTCTCGTCGCCCTGGCCAAGCAGTCGGCCGATCCGTCGCTGCGGCTTGCCGGAAATATCTACACCACGATCTTTCGCGGGCTTCCCGAACTCCTCACCCTGTTTCTGGTGTATTACGGCGCGCAGATTGGCATTCAGCGCCTCGTCCAGCTGGTCAGCCCGACGACAACGGTCGAGGTCAACAGCTTCGTCGCCGGCATGGTCGCGTTGGGCGTGGTGTTTTCGTCCTACGCCAGTGAGGTGCTGCTGTCGGCCTTTCGGGCCATTGCGCACGGCCAGTATGAGGCCGGCTTCGCCATCGGCCTGACCCGCTTTCAGACGATGCGGCTGGTTATCCTGCCGCAGCTCATTCGCATCGCGCTGCCGGGTCTCGGCAACCTCTGGCTGATCCTGCTCAAGGATACCGCACTTGTGTCCGTCATCGGGCTGTCCGACACATTGCGCCAGTCGGGCATCGCCTCCCGGGTCACCAAGGAGCCGTTTCTGTTTTTCGGCGTTGCCTGCCTGATTTATCTGGTGCTGGCGATTGTCTCGTCCCTGGCCTTCGGCCGCATCGAGCGATGGGCCGGCCGGGATGGGGTGCGCAACTGATGAGCGCCGCGCAAGACGCCGAAATCGTCGTCCGGCCGCCGCCGCGTGCGCGCGGATGGAGCGGTGAGCGCATCGGCGGAACGCTGCTGGTGGGCCTGTGGGCGGCACTCGGGCTCGGCATCGCGCTGCACCTCGTCTCGGCATGGGATCCAGAGCTGTTTTCGCGCTACGGCCCCACCTATTTGCGGGGCCTCGGCGTCACGCTGACCCTCGTCGCCATCTCGACCGCGATGGGCGTGATGCTTTCGATCCCGCTCGCCTATGCGCGCATGTCGGACAACCGGCTGCTGTCCGTCCCGGCCTATGCCTATGTCTATTTCTTTCGCGGCACGCCGCTGCTCGCCCAGACATTCCTGATTTATTACGGCCTCGGCTCGTTCCGGGTCGAATTGGAGGCGGTCGGCCTCTGGGGGTTTTTCCGCGAGGCCTGGTACTGCGCTGTCCTCGCATTTTCGCTGAACACCGCGGCCTATCAGGCCGAAATCCTGCGCGGCGCCATCGCGAGCGTCGGCCGGGGCCAGTGGGAAGGCGCGACCTCGCTCGGCCTGTCCAACTGGCAGACGATGCGCAAGGTGGTCCTGCCGCAGGCGCTCATCGTCGCGTTGCGCCCCTACGGCAACGAGATCATCCTGATGATCAAGGGGTCGGCCATCGTCGCCATCATCACCGTCTACGATCTGATGGGCGAGACGCGGCGCGCCTATTCGCGCACCTTCGACTTCCAGACCTACCTCTGGGCAGCGTTGATCTACCTCGTCATGGTGGAAGCGCTGCGCAACGGGGTCGAATGGATCGAACGCCGCATCACGCGGCACCTGAAGCGCTGAGTCTCGGCGCGCACTGCGCTATAACGCGCGCCGAACGCAAGGGATTGAGAAATATGGCATCTATCGCATTTCTTGGGCTCGGCGTGATGGGCTATCCCATGGCCGCGCATCTGAAAAACAAGGGCGGGCACGACGTCACCGTCTACAACCGGACGGCGGCAAAAGCCGAGAAATGGGTGGCCGAACATGGCGGCTCGTCAGCAGCGACGCCTGCGCTGGCCGCCGCGAACAAGGACTTCGTCTTTTCCTGCGTCGGCAACGACGACGATTTACGTTCCGTAACTGTTGGACCGGACGGCGCCTTCGCCGCCATGAAAAAGGGCGCGGTGTTCATCGACAACACGACCGCTTCGGCCGAGGTCGCGCGCGAACTCGCCGAAAAGGCCGATGCTCTCGGCTTTTCGTTTCTCGATGCGCCGGTGTCGGGCGGGCAGGCGGGTGCGGAAAACGGCATCCTGACCGTCATGGTCGGCGGCGCGCAGGGGGCTTTCGACCGGGCAAAGCCGGTGATCGGGAGCTTTGCGAAAATGGTCGGCCTGATGGGCCCGTCCGGCGCCGGCCAGCTCACCAAGATGATCAACCAGATCACCATCGCCGGGCTGGTCCAGGGCCTCGCCGAAGGGCTGCATTTCGGCAAAAAGGCCGGACTGGACCTCGAAAAGGTGGTCGAGGTGATCTCTAAGGGCGCTGCGGGATCATGGCAGATGGAAAACCGTCACAAGACAATGATCGCCAGCAAATACGAGTTCGGCTTCGCCGTCGACTGGATGCGTAAGGATCTCGGCATCTGCCTGGACGAGGCCGACCGCAACGGCGCGCGGCTTCCGGTCACTGCCCTGGTCGACCAGTTCTACAAGGAGGTCCAGGCGATGGGCGGCAACCGCTGGGACACGTCGTCCCTGCTCGCCCGGCTTGAACGCTGAGGATGACCGACCAGCCGCCGCCGCTCTCGCCGTCATCGACCGCCGCCGAAATCGTTGCGCATCTGCGCACGATAGGCTCCGAAGAGAACCGGCAAGGCATGCTGCGTTACGGCATCAAGATCGACCGAGCGCTCGGCATCTCGCACGGCGTGCAGAGGCAGATCGCCAGGCAGATCAAGCGCAATCATGAACGCGCCCATGAACTTTGGAATTCGGGCATTATGGAAGCGCAATTCATTGCGTCGGTGACGGCCGATCCTAAACGGTTTTCAGCCGAAGACGCGCGGCGCTGGGCGGCTACGTTCGATTCGTGGGATATCGTCGATGGCGTCTCCGCCCTTTTCGTCGACACCGATCATTGGCGCGGATTGATCGAGGAGTTCGCAGATCACGACCGCGAGTTCGTCCGCCGCACCGCGTTCGCCATGCTGTGCTGGGCGACGGTTCATCGCAAGCAGGAGCCCGATGCGACCTTCATCGGTTATCTGCCGCTGGTCGAAGCCCACTCGACCGACGGTCGCAATTTCGTGAAGAAAGCGGTCAACTGGGCGCTTCGCACCATCGGGAAAAGGTCGAAGGTGACATACGGCCCCGCGCTGCGGATGGCGGAAAGGCTTGCAGCATCGAGCGACAAGGCGGCCCGCTGGATCGGCAAGGACGCCGTTCGCGAACTCATGAACCCGAAGACGCTTGAACGCCTCGCCAAGAAAACCAGGTGAGTTCGCGAGGTCGCCTCAGATCCCCGCGCCCGCGCCGTGCGAACTGTTGTCCTTGTCGAGCACCATATAGTCGAGCGGCATCTCGGTCGTGTATTTGATTTGCTCCATGGCGAAGGACGACGACACATCGCGGATCTCGATCTTGGCGATCACGCGCTTGTAGAACGCGTCATAGGCGGCGATGTCGGGAACGACGACGCGCAGCAGATAGTCGACATCGCCGCTCATGCGGTAGAATTCGACGACCTCCGGGAATTCCTGGATAACCTCGGAAAACCGGCGCAGCCATTCGAGGCTGTGCGAATTGGTGCGGATCGACACGAAGACGGTGACGCGCGCGTTGATCTTGACCGGATCGAGGATGGCGACCCGGCGCTTGATGACACCTTCTTCCTCGAGCTTCTGGATGCGCCGCCAGCACGGCGTGGTCGACAGGCCGACTTTCTTGGCGACGTCGGCCACGGCCAGCGTCGAATCCTCCTGCAGGAGGCGCAGTATCTTGCGGTCGAGGCGATCCATGAACAGGCTCCAGGGAATAATGGTCCATATTTATCCCGGAGGCGGCGCATTACAAGAAATCCATTCGCCGGACTTGCCCTATTCAGGGTCTTTATTGCCCGAATTGGCATAAAGGCGATTGCGGATTTCCGTTTTCAGAAAAGGCAGCAAATCCGTTTCGAACCACGGGTTACGTTTCAGCCAGCCGCCGTTGCGCCAGGACGGGTGGGGAAGCGGCAGGACGCGGGGTGATGGCGCCGCGTCATACAGCGCCCGCCAGTTCATGACCGTGTCGGTGAGCGAGCCGCTGCGAAGCCCGCCGAGATGCCAGGCCTGTGCATAGAGGCCGATCGTCAGCACGAGATCGATTTGCGGCATCGACGCCATCAGGCGGCCGCGCCACGCCGGCGCGCATTCCGGCCTCGGCGGCAGGTCGCCGCCCTTCGCATCCTGGCCGGGAAAGCAGAAGCCCATCGGCGCAATGGCAAATTTTTGCGGATCGTAGAATTGCGCCGGC
>JBGTLX010000395.1:0-2424 GCA_041743855.1 Rhizobiaceae bacterium
GGCCTCTACCGCCACGCCTCCACCCACGCGGCGGGCATCGTCATCGGCGACAGGCCGCTGTCCGAACTGGTGCCTATGTATCGCGATCCGCGCTCCGACATGCCGGTCACCCAGTTCAACATGAAATATGTCGAGCAGGCCGGGCTGGTGAAGTTCGACTTTTTGGGCCTGAAGACGCTGACGGTAATCGAGCGCGCGGTGCGCCTCATCGCCCGGCGCGGCGTCGCGGTCGATCTGGCGCATATCCCGCTCGACGACGCCGAAACCTACGCGATGCTGTCGCGTGGCGAGGTCGTCGGCGTATTCCAGGTGGAAAGTGCGGGCATGCGCAAGGCTCTGGTCGGTATGCGGCCCGACCGCATCGAGGACATCATCGCCCTGGTCGCGCTCTACCGGCCAGGTCCGATGGAAAACATCCCGACCTACAATGCGCGCAAGCACAATGAGGAGGAAACCGCCTCGATCCATCCGAAGATCGATCATCTGGTCGCCGAAACCCAGGGCGTCATCGTCTATCAGGAACAGGTGATGCAGATCGCGCAGGAGCTTTCGGGCTACTCGCTCGGCGAAGCCGATCTGCTGCGCCGCGCCATGGGCAAGAAGATCCGCTCCGAAATGGACGCGCAGCGCTCGCGCTTCGTCACGGGTGCGGTGGAGCGCGGCGTCGGCAAGCCGCAGGCCGATTTCATTTTCGATCTTCTGGCGAAATTCGCCGATTACGGTTTCAACAAGTCCCACGCCGCGGCCTACGCCGTCGTCTCCTATCAGACCGCCTATCTGAAAGCCCATTGGCCGGTCGAGTTCCTGGCGGCCTCCATGACGCTCGACATGGGCAACACCGACAAGCTCGCGGATTTTCGGCAGGACGCGCTGCGGCTCGGCATCGACGTCGTGCCGCCTTCGGTGCGCACCTCTTTTCGCGATTTCGAGGTGGGAGATAACCGGATTTTCTATTCGTTGGCTGCGGTCAAGGGCGTCGGCGACGCGGCGGTGGAGCATATCGTCGCCAGGCGCAAGGAACAGCCTTTCTCGAGCCTTGCCGATTTCTGCGAACGCATCGATCCGAGGATCGTGGGAAAACGGGTCTTCGAGAGCCTGATCATGGCGGGCGCATTCGACTGCTTCGGGCACGACCGCGCCGCGCTGATAGCGGGCGTCGAGCGGATGATGGGGCTTGCCGCTTTCGCGCGGGAGAATGCCGTCTCCGGCCAGTCCGACATCTTTGGCAATTCGCTCGGCAGCCAGCAGCAGGCGCTCAACCTGCCAGCCGCCGAGTCGTGGCTGCCGGCGGAAAAGCTGCACCGAGAGTTCCAGGTCGTCGGGTTTTTCCTCTCGGCGCACCCGCTCGACGACTACAAAAACGCCCTGCAAAAGATGCGCGTCCAGACCTGGACCGAATTTTCGGCTGCCGTGAAGCGTGGCTCCACGGCCGGGCGTCTGGCCGGCACGGTCACGTCCAGGCAGGAACGCAAGACCCGGACCGGCAACAAGATGGGCGTCGTTCAGTTTTCCGACACCACCGGGCAATACGAGGCGGTGCTTTTCTCCGAAACGCTGGCGCAGTTCCGCGATCTGCTCGATCCGGGAAAATCCGTCGTCATCACCGTTTCGGCCGAGGACCGGCCCGAAGGCGTGAACCTGCGCATCCAGACCGTGCAGTCGCTGGAGCAGGTGTCGAGCCAGGTGCAGAAGGCGCTGCGTATCTTCGTGCGCGACGCCGGTCCCGCGCCGACCTTGCAGGCCCAACTCGGCCAGCGCGGCGACGGGCAGGTCAGCATCGTGGTGATCAAGGGCGAGGGGCGTGGCGAGGTGGAAATCGGGCTGCCCGACCGCTACCGCATTTCGCCGCAGATTGCGTCCGCCATGCGCGCCGTCCCCGGCGTCGTCGAAGTGGAAATGGTTTAACGGAACTTTCTGCCTTGCCGGCAATTCGCCTTTGTGAGGCTTTATGGACAGGTCCACGGCGAATCTCCCAGCAGGCAAGCTGTGACGCTGTTCATCGGGAGTTCAGGGGACGGAAACTAAACCAGACCGCATCGCGCTTGATCGCGCCAAGAATGCGTCGAATGGAGACTTCCAGAATGATTTTTCGCACCCTTTTGTTGATCGGCTCCGTTTCGACGATTGCCTTGATGCACTCCGCCTCCGCCGAAGAAACCACGCCGCCGCTAATGCTCGCTCAGGCGGACATTTTGCCCGTATTGGAAGAAGAAGCGGCACGCGCGGCTGAAGCTGCAAGACAGGCGGCCGAAGCGGCCGCGATTGCCGCGGAAGCAGCCGCACAGGCTGCCGACACCGAACAGCAGGATGCTGCCGCAGCTGCCGCGCAGGAGGCGGCTCGCCAGGCGGAGGAAGCAGCAGCCATTGCCGCCGCCGCCGGTCAGGCGGTTGAAGAAGCCGCACGCATCGCCGAGGAAGAAGCTG
>JBGTLX010000396.1:0-1953 GCA_041743855.1 Rhizobiaceae bacterium
ACCTTCATTTCACTGGCGCCAACTTCGGATTGGCCAGTACATTCGGGGCGACGACCGCTCCGGAAGGCGCGGTGCCCGCTGAGGATGTGACCGATAAGGCGGCAATCACCGCGGCTCTGAAAGCCTCGTTCGAGCACCTCAAGGGAGCCATCCAGGGCCTACCCGCCGAATCCGCAGATGCCACGGTAAGTCTCTTCGGTCAGGATATTACCACCCGGCAAGCGCTCTGGACGCTCAACGAGCATCTCAGCGAGCACCTCGGGCAGGGCATCGCTTACGCCCGGGTCAACGGCGTCGTTCCTCCGTGGAACGAGTAGAAAAGCACTCGGCTAGCGGGCCGCCCCCGATCATTTCGCGGGCGGCCCATGTTAGTCCGCGCGCCTGAGTAGCGCCTGCTTGGTCGCCTCGAGCGTACTCACCAGCGACTCACGTGGCAGACTCAAGGTGAAGGGCTTGACTATCCATCCCAAGCCTAGCGGGACGCCCCGCGTCAGCGTCACGCTGCGGCATTCGACGTAGACACCGCCGTCGCCTTCCTGAATACTCCAGTAAGCGTTGAGCCGCCACAAGAACCCGGAGTCCTGGCCCTCCGGAAGCATCTTTTCCGTCGGCGTGCCCGCATCGCGAACCTCTTGGATTCGCGCGCTCTTTGAGCGAAGCTGCCAACGGCGATCCCGGCCCTGTAACACTTCGACGTCGTGCTCGGTGTCCAGCACCACCGTGAAAACCTTCTCCTTGAGCAGCCGCAGCGAACTTCGCATCTTGGTTCCGTCCCGGCGCAGCACCCTGCCGGCAATGACTTCCGGATAGAGCTCTTGATGGCGGTCGTAGTCCGTCAGCAGCGCCGCGACGTTTTCGCCTGCCGCGCCTTTCACGAACATCGTCGCCGTCCAATCCTGTATCAAGCCGCCCGGCACATCAAGGCTTCGTTCCGTGAATTTCGGGTCAATCGAGCCCGTGCGCAGCCGCTCTTTCGTCCCCGTCTCGCTTGAGGCGGAGAGAAACTGAGCGGCGGGTCCGGCAAGCCGCTGGTCGAGATTCTGCTCCACACGCCCGGCGTACTTCTCGTATGCCGCAACCGCTTCGGGACGCAACTGCGTCTTGGGCTGCCCAGAAAGAGCTGTGCAGGCCAAAAATATCGCTGCAGCTAGGATTCCCGTGCGCGCCATCGAACTTCTAGTGATCGTACAATTTCAGACGTGACCCAAGCGCCGCCGGTCTCACAAAAACTAGCCGCCGAACTCGACCGGGAAGGTTTCACCATCCTGAGGCAGTTCCTTAGCCCCGCCGAAGTCGACGCTTTTCGTCAGCGAATCGCTCAACTCTTCGACGAAGAAGGCGATTCGGCTGGTTCCGATTTTAAGATTGAGCCGGGGGCCAAGCGGCTGGCCAACCTAGTCGACAAAGGCGCCATCTTTCAACGTGCTGTCGCTGACTCCTCCGTGTTGGCCCTCGTCCGCCAGGTCCTCGGCCCCGAAATCAAGCTCAGCAGCCTCAACGCTCGTTCCGCGATCGCCCGAGGCGGATCTCCACAACCGCTCCACGCCGACATGGGGGCGGTCCCCGACGAAAAGGGCTTCTGGGTTTGCAACGTCGTGTGGATGCTCGACGACTTTACCGAAGTAAACGGCGCATTGCGGGCCGTTCCCGGGTCTCACCGCTCGGGGCGCCTTCCGCAGCAGGCTCTTGGCGATCCTTATGCCGCCCATCCAGACGAAACTTTAGTCACGGGCAAGTCGGGCGATGTCGTAGTCATGAACGCTCACCTCTGGCACGCCGGAACCGAGAATCGCGCCGCTGCCGATCGCCTGGCCCTGCACAGTTTCTATTGCCGCCGGGACAAGCCTCAGCAGCAGTATCAAAAGAAGCTGCTCTCGGCCGCAGTCCAAAATGAATTGAGTCCGGAACTTCGTGATCTGCTCGCCCTGGACGATCCTCTCAACGACGAACTCA
>JBGTLX010000397.1:0-14525 GCA_041743855.1 Rhizobiaceae bacterium
AATCCTTGGCCAGCGCGCGACGGGCGGCGTCGGGCCGATCAGGGTTAGGATAGTGCCAGACCAGTTCCTCGATCAACGCGGCGATCTGCTTCGGCGTCGCCCGCGTCAGCGCGGCCTTCAGCGCCGCCGCCGTCGGGACGATCTGGGCGCGTTCCTCCGGCGAGGGCTGTGCCCGGTGCTGAGCCTTCAGCGTCCAGTTCCGCAATAGCCGCATCCCAGGCGTCGCCGAAACCGCGGGAAGCGGCTCGGCCACGCTGGGCAGGACGGCGCGGTCTTCGATCTTGTTCATTGCGATTTTCTTCCCTTTGGGAGAGCGGCGCTTCGCGCCGGGTTTTTGCGTCGAGGATCGCGGCGGTGAAATACGCCCAGCTACGGATCGGCTGGCCGCGCGTCTCGGCCGTCTTCGCGGCGATCACCGGCAGGATGTCGGCGATCAGATCGCAGCCGCCGCGAAGCCAGCGGTCGATCTCCTGGGCGGAGAGGGCGAGCGGACCGCGTTCGCGTTTGTCGAGTCCGGGACCGGCGACCGCGAGGCAGGCGAGATGGGAATTCGGCGGCGCGCTAGGAGCAGAGTCCTTTAGTATCAGTGAAGGATCAAGGGCGGCCACTGTGACCGGGGGGTGCGGCCGCTGTGGCCGGTTGTCAGGTGGCAAATCTGGCCGGTTGTCGCGGTTGGCCGGTTGTTCGGAATGGCTCGGATAGTCGGGCTCTTCCTCGTCCTCGAGCAGGCCCGGCGGAGCCGGTTTCCGCCCTTCGAACGCCAGCAGCAGGATCATGTCCGACTGCCGGCTGCCGTTGCCGCGACGACGCTGGATGCGCCGAATGATCCCTTTGGCTTCCATCGCGCCAAGCAAGCGCCGCACCGTGCGCTCGCCCAGCGCGGTCTGATCCGCGAGCGTCCGCTGCGAGGGCCAGCTGATGCCGTACTCGTTGGCGTAGTTTGCCAGGACGAGCAGGATCACCTTTTCGGTGACGCTGCGCGCCCTGTAGTCCAGCGCCCAGGTGATCGCCTGGACGCTCATATCGCGGCCGTGACGGTCAGGCGCTTCACGATGGCCTCCATCAGCGCGATGCGCTTGTCGGCATCGCTCTGCTTCATCCGTCCGGCTCGGACTCGGCTCCAGTAGAACTGCCGGCGGAGGGCCAGTTCACGGTCGGCCTCGCCGATCAGCTCCCGAATCGAGAACCGGCTGTCTTGGGGGTTGACCTGTCCCATTCCGATCCTCCTCAGCGCTTCGCGGCGACGGCGCGGTGGGCGCCGGTCTTGCGCGCTTCCTGCTCGCGAAGCCACTCGCGAACCGCGTCTTTGCGGTAGAGCACCTTGCGCCCGACGCGGACGCAGGGCGGCCCCACACGGCGCGTCTCCCAGCGCTGGAGCGTGTCGATCGAAAGGGTCAGTTCCCGCGCCAACTCCGCGCGTTCAAGCCAGCCCCCAAGCAGATTCGTGTCCTCTGGCCCGCCATCGCTCAAGCTGATGTTTTCCATGCTTTTCCTCCACCGAACGCGCCCCGGCATGGAGCGCTTCAACCGATTCGACGAGACAAGCACGGGCGGCCCGGCGGCACGGAGGCGGAATCCGGCGGAATTAGCCAGGCAATTCCGCCGGTGATCCTCCGGAACTTTGCGGCGTCGAAATTCGACCGATTTTGCCTTGCGCGCGACGCCTGTTCCGCACAACTTCCGCGCGACTTGAGCAGGCAGGAATCGCCGGCCCGACAACCCCTCGGAGGAAGGGGCGCATTCGGTTTTTTCGAGTGCCTGGGGCTACGCGACTGCATTGAGGGGGAGAAGTTCATGGCGTTCCCAACACGGGAGTTTTTCACGATCCTGGAGGCCTCGGTGCGCTGGGAATGCACCCAAGCCGAGGTCGCCTGTCAGGCACTCAAAGGCGCTTTGGAGCTCGTTGCGATCTTCCCTAGCATCGAGCTGGTCGATGGTCCGGCCGTTGGACCCCTCATCGTCCAGGCAGCCGAAATTTTCCCTTTATATCGGGCAGTTGGTCCTGCGAAAAAGACCCGACTGCGTCAGGTTCGAAGACCCGGCAGAAGCGAATGGCAACGGATCGTCGATCCCACTCTTGGCGTCTGGATGACCCCCGCAGACATATGGATCACCCGCGCCGAGACCCTCCGTTTCGAGGACGAGCACGAGATCGCCAGGTCCCGCCTTTCCGGCGCCGGAGCGCCTCCGCGCTATGACTGGGAACGCTTCCAGCTGGTGCTCTTCAAGCGCCTGTTTCACGGCGGCATGCCGGCCTCGCAGAAGGACCTGATCGAGGAAATGCAGGAGTGGTTTATTGCCAACTCTACGGACGGTGACGCGCCCGATGAGAGCACGATCCGGCGGCGGATCAAGGCGGTTTGGCAGGAGTTGCAGGCGGCTTGAGCGGCGTTCAATCGTAGCCGAAACGGCCGAAATTTCGCGCCGCGCGACACAGACTGGATGCGCAGGCCACTGATCCAACGAAATTTTCTGCCTTCGGCTATCCGACCGGCAGAACTGCCCGGTTAATTCCGCCGGATTCCGCCTGCTTGCCGGTCACTTGTCGAGAGCATGTTGCTCCGCGCCGATTCGCACCGCTCAGTCGGCGCAGTGGGGGAGCGAGATATGAAGGCACGTCTGACCGAGAGAGTTGTGAAGGCCGCCGAGATCGGCAGCCGGAAGTATGTGATGTTCGACGAGGACTGCGCAGGCTTCGGGCTTTGCGTCTACCTGTCCGAGCGGAAGACCTTTGTGTTGATCTACCGCGTGGCCGGGCGGCAGCGCCGCCTGACGATCGGCACCTGGCCGAGCTGGACTGTGATCGCCGCTCGGGACGAGGCGCGGCGCCTCAAGCGCGAGATCGATCGGGGGGGAGACCCACTCGATGATCGGAAATCGAACCGCGACGCGGCGACGGTCCGCGATCTGATCGACCGGTTCATTGAAGAGCATCTGCCGAAGCTGGAGGCCACCAACGCCCGGGATCAGATAAGCATGTTGCATCAGCTGGTCATGCCGGATTGGCGGCTGCGCAAGGTGGCGGATATCACGCCCCACGACGTCGACAAGCTACTGACCAAGATCGCCGAAGGGCGGGCACGGCCGGCGAAGAGCCAGCCGAAAGGAAAGCGCCGGAAGGCGCTGAAGCCGGCCAAGCCCACCCCGGTGCGAGCGAACCGGGTGGGCGAGGTGCTCCGCAAGATGTTCAACCTCGCGGTCCTTTGGCGCATGCGCACGGACAACCCGGCGATGGGCTTCCGCAAGCGCCCGGAAACGGCGCGCGAGCGGTTCCTGTCGTTCGAGGAGATTGGGCGTCTGGCAGATGCCCTGGCCGATGACGAGGATCAGCGCGCCGCTGGGATCATCCGCCTGTGCATGCTGACTGGCGCTCGGCTTGGTGAGGCCCGGACGGCGACGTTCGACCAGTTTAATCTGGACTTGGCGATTTGGACGAAGCAGGCGGCCTATACCAAGCAGCGCCGCGTGCACCGGGTGCCGATCTCGCATGAGGCGGTCGCGTTGATCCGGCTGCGGAGAGAGGCCGTGCCGACGAACAGCCCCTTCCTCTTTCCCGGTGATGTCGAGGTCCAGCCGGTGATCGAACTGAAGCGGTTTTGGGCTCGAATGCGCGAGAAGGCCGGTATCCCGGACGTACGCATCCACGATCTGCGCCACACCTTCGCCTCGCTGCTGGTTTCGGGCGGCGCTTCCCTCGAGATGATCGGCAAGCTGCTCGGCCACACCCAGATAGGCACGACGCAACGCTACGCCCACTTGATCGAGTCGCCACTCCGCGCTGGCGTGAACGCGGTGGGCGAGATGTTAAAGCCGAGGTTGAAGGTGGTGGGAGGGCGCGCGCCAGAGGTTTAGGCAACGATCGCTTCCTACGCCGCATTACCCGCCAAGATCTGAGTAGGAGGAGATGCCACAAGGGTTGACAGCGGGCTGTCGATGCGTATAGAAAGACGATGGATATATAAAGACGATTGTTGGCGTGTGAGATGAAAACCATGATAGCCGCCGACACAAGAGCATTCCGATGGGGGGTCGAGCGCAGGCTTGAGTTCGTTGAGTTTCGCCTTTTTTGGGAAGGTGGAGTCAATCGATCTGACATTGTCGCGGAGTTTGGTGTGTCGGTTCCCCAAGCTTCTAAGGACCTCGCTCTCTACCAGCAGGAAGCTCCGGACAACATTCGGTATGATCGCAGTCAGAAGCGTTATTTCACGTCGGACTCCTTCCGACCGAAGTTCATTGAACTTGATGCTGCGGCGTATCTTGATCGACTTGCCTTGAGTGTCCGGGCGGGCGGCTCGCTCGAAGCTATCGACCAGATCGCCGTCTATGCAAACAAACTCCCAATCCCCCAACGCCATATCAAGGCTGATGTACTTCGCTCCATGCTTTCCGCCGCGCGCGGTAGCTGGTCGATTGAAATCCTGTATCAATCGATGAGCAGCGCTCGCCCCGAGCCCCTATGGAGACGTGTTTCCCCCCATGCCTTCGCCAGCGACGGGCTACGCTGGCACGCGCGCGCCTACTGCCACATCGACGGAAAATTCAAGGACTTCATCCTATCCCGGTGCCTCGATTGTCGAGTTCCGGCGGCGGCAGGCAGCGTCGCCTCGGAGGACCGAATTTGGAACGCTCAGTTTCCGGTGATCTTAGCTCCGAACCCCAAGCTGAATCCAAGTCAGCAGCTGGTAATCGCCCAGGATTTCGCCATGGAGGATGGGCATGTGGCCGTGCCGGTGCGCCTTGCCCTGCTCTACTACTTCAGCAAACGCTTGCGACTTGACGTTGCGTCCAATCTTGATAATCCAAGAGAGGTACCGGTCGTCGTAAAAAATCGCGGAGACTTCGACATCGCCCTCTCGGAGGCGGTGAAATGAAATCTCGCAACTTCGAAATCCTTCGTGGAATTTGGCCTGAACTCGCATCGCTTGGCGGCTTTGCGGAGGCGTATGCTCATGACGATCCTGCTAGCGCGCTCGTTAAGCTGCGGCTCTTTGCTGAGAATCTCACCAAGGACATCTATCGGGACCTGGGTTTGCCCAAGCCCGAGCACGCGACCTTTGTCGACCTGTTGGGCAATCAGTCCTTCGCCGCCATCACGCCGAAGGTGGTCCTCGACAAACTTCACGCCCTTCGAATTCACGGCAATAAGGCTGCGCATGGTGAGCCTGCGACAACCCGAAGCGCCCTTTGGCTCTTGCAGGAAGCGTTCGACTTGGGGCGGTGGCTGTTTGTTCAGTATGGCAGAGGCGATGCCGCGCATATTCCGGCTTTCGAGCAGCCGGTCCCCCAGGCGGGTGACGATACCAAAGGCCAGCTGAAGCGCGAGAAGCGGCAAGTTCTTGAGAAGCTTGCCGCCCAGGAGGCGCAGATGGAAGCGCTTCTGCGTGATTTGGAGACAGCCCGATTAGCGACAGCGACCGCGGAGAAGAAGGTCGAGGAGATCCGGGCGCTGGCTTCCTCCAGCGCAGCAACGGCCAATCTCCTGGAATTTAACGAGTCAACCACCCGGGCCAGAATCATCGACAGCCTCCTCGCAACTTCGGGCTGGAACGTCACCATTGGTGAAACCAGCACCTCGGAGGTGGGCAAAGAGGTTGAGGTCAAACATCAGCCCACGGCATCGGGTCTGGGTTATGCCGACTATGTGCTCTGGGATGACAACGGCAATCCGCTGGCGGTCATCGAGGCGAAGAAGACTTCCGTGGACCCTGAGCGCGGCCGACAGCAGGCCAAACTGTATGCCGATGGTCTTGAAAGAATGCACGGGCAACGCCCGGTGATCTTTTACACCAATGGATACGACATTTGGATGTGGGACGACGTTTTGGGTTATCCGCCGCGCAAGGTCTTCGGTTACTATTCGAAGGACAGCCTTCAGTACCTTGTCAATTTTCAGCGGTCAGGCAGGAAGCCGCTGAACACACTCGAACCCAGTGTCTTGATAGTCGATCGCCTCTACCAGATCGAAGCGATCAAGCGGGTTTCCGAGCGCTTTTCGGATGGTCATCGGAAGGCACTTATCGTCCAGGCAACGGGAACAGGAAAAACTCGTGTTGCGATCGCGCTCGTCGAACTGCTCATTCGAGCGGGCTGGGTAAAGCGCGTACTCTTTCTTTGCGATCGTCGCGAATTGCGAAAGCAGGCCAAGAATGCATTCAGCGATTTTCTATCGGAACCAATTCGCGTCGTCAGCTCGCGTGTAAATAAATCAGCATCGGAGCGCATCTTTCTTGCGACCTACCCGGCTATGCAGAAAGTTTATCAGTCGTTCGACGTTGGCTTCTTCGACTTGATTGTAGCTGACGAGTCGCACCGCAGCATCTACAATGTCTATGGCGACATGTTCCACTACTTCGACTGCCTGCAAATCGGCTTGACGGCTACGCCGATTGATTTCGTCTCGCGCAACACGTTCAGCCTTTTTGGATGCGAAGGGCAGTTGCCGACGGCCAACTATGATCTTGAGCAGGCGGTGCGCGACGGGTTCCTGACTCCGTTCGAAGTCTTCGAGCACACGACGCAGTTCTTGCGCGAGGGGATTCGACTCGACATCCTTACCAAGGAACAAATTCAGGAACTTGAGGAGCAGGGCGAAGACCCGTCGCAATACGATTTCTCATCCGAGCAAATCGACAAGATCATCTACAACAAGGACACCAATCGCGCGATCCTTCGTAACCTGATGGAAAACGGACTGCGTGATGCAACCGGGCAGCTTGCGGGCAAAAGCATCATCTTCGCTCGGAACCATCAACACGCCGTGCTCATGCGGCAGATGTTTGATGAGATGTATCCGCAGTATGGCGGTCGTTTCTGCCAAGTGATCGACACCTACGATCCCCGTGCAGAACAGCTCATCGATGACTTCAAGGGAGCCGTAGAAGGAAAGAACGAGGAGCTCACAATCGCGATTTCGGTTGATATGCTCGATACCGGCATCGATATCCCAGAAATCCTGAACCTCGTCTTCGCCAAACCCGTCCGATCGCCGGTCAAGTTCTGGCAGATGATCGGCCGTGGAACGCGCCTAAAGCCCGATTTGTTCGGCCAGGGCAAGGACAAGAAAATCTTTCGGATATTCGATCACTGGGGGAATTTCGAACGCTTCGAAATGGGCTACCGGCCGGCCGAACCGGTGCAGTCGAAGCCGCTGCTCCAGCTTGTATTCGAAGAGCGGGTCTTGCTCGCCGAGACGGCGCTTCGCACGAGTGAAGTCGCCGTATTCAACGAAGTGATAGAACTCATCGCGAAAGACATCGAGACACTGCCGGAGGAGTCCGTGTCGGTGCGGGAGAAATGGCGTGAGAAGCGCTCGGTATCCGTTCCGGCAACGCTCAAAGCCTTCGCGCCTGCCACCGTTGCGATGCTTCGACAAGTCATCGCACCCCTGATGCAATGGCGAACATTCGCGGCTCCCAGTGACGCCTACAAGCTGGACCTGCTCGCAGCGCGCATGCAGATTGCAGTGCTACGGAAGTCTGCTGATGTCGCTGATCTCAAGATCGACCTCCTTGATCGGCTCTCCGTACTCCAAATGCACCTCAATCCCGTGCGTGAGAAGGCAGAAGTCATCAAGCGGGTTAAGTTGGATGAGTTCTGGAACGGCGTGACCGTTATCGATCTCGAGTCGGTTCGCAAACCGCTTCGTGAAATCATGCATCACCGTGACCGTCAGGGCGCCACGCCGCTGCCGGCGAAGATTATCGACGTGACGGAAGATGCTGCGGGCTTCCAAACAAGTCGGCGGGCGACGAGTCTCAAGACCGTTGATGTGAAGGCATACCAGCAGATCGTAGAAGCAGAGTTGAAACGGCACTTCGATACGGACCCAACGCTGAAAAGGATTCGCGCGGGCGAAGCTGTGTCCGAGGCCGACATTCAGGCTCTCGTTTCGCTCGTCCTGATCCAGAGCCCCAATGCGAGCAGGGATGTGCTCGAAGAGTTCTTCGCCGACACGGCTCTTCCGTTGGATTTCGCGATCCGGTCAATCGTCGGGCTGGACCCGGAAGCGGTCAGCGCGCGGTTCGCGGATTTCGCGCGCCGGCATCCCAGTCTTACGGCGAAACAAACGCGCTTCCTTGGGCTGCTCCAGAACCATATCGCCCGCTTTGGCTCGGTCACGCTCGATCGCCTTTATGAGCAGCCGTTCACGGTGGTGGATGCAGATGGCCTGGATGGCGTTTTCGAAAAGCCGGAGGAGATCGACGATCTTCTCGACATCCTCAACGTCTTCGCGCCGCCCGAAGCAGTCAGCGCGGGCACAAAAGATTCCCCCGAGAGGACGAAACACGAATGATTACCGGCGATCTGAAGCGCAGGGTTGACGCCCTATGGACCGAGTTCTGGCAGGGCGGCATCACCAACCCGTTGACCGTGATTGAGCAAATTACGTTCCTCATGTTCGCGCGCCTGCTCGATATCAATGAAACGCGCGACGAGAACCGCTTGAAGCGAACGGGCAAGTCGTTTCAGCAGCGGTTCTCGCACGACGAACAGAGCCTGCGCTGGTCGCAGTTCCGCCATCTCGGCTCTGACGCCATGCTGCCTTTGGTCCGGGATAAGGTGTTCCCGCATTTTCGGAAATCATCGACGAGCGGTACCGCCTTCGCGGAATTCATGAAGGATGCGCAGCTGATGATCCAGAAGCCGAGCCTTCTGGTGAAGGCCGTCAACATGATCGACCAACTGCCGCTGACCGAAGGCGACGCGAAGGGCGATCTCTACGAGTACCTGCTGAGCAAGCTGACCACGGCTGGCATCAATGGCCAGTTCCGCACACCGCGCCACATCATTCGGCTGATGGTCGACATGCTGGACCCGAAGCCCACTGACGTGATCGGCGATCCGTCGTGCGGCACCGGTGGCTTCCTTGTCCAGACGATGCAGTATCTCCTCGAGACCTACACCTCGCCCGAGGGCGTTCTGGAAGGGACCGATCCCGAGACCGGCAAGATCGAAAAGACCTACACCGGCGATCTGCTGGAAGCGCACCGCGACCACATCCGCAGCGCCATGTTCCACGGGTTCGACTTTGATGCCACGATGCTGCGCATCGCGGCCATGAACCTAATGCTGCATGGCGTCGATGACCCCGACATCCACTATCAGGACACGCTGAGCGCTGGCTTTACCGACAAGTTTCCGAAGACTGCGGCCGAAGGTTTCAACGTCATCCTGGCGAACCCGCCCTTCAAGGGGCAGCTAGATTTTGAGGATGTCCACGCCTCGCTCTTGCGTCAGGTGAAGACGAAGAAGACGGAACTGCTTTTCCTCGTGCTCATCCTGCGCATGCTCAAGACCGGCGGGCGCTCGGCGACCATCGTGCCAGACGGTGTTTTGTTCGGGTCTTCGACAGCCCACGTTGCCCTGCGCAAGTTGCTGCTGGATCACAACCAGTTGGAGGCGGTCATCTCGCTCCCCTCGGGTGTGTTCAAACCCTATGCCGGGGTCAGCACCGGCATTCTGGTGTTCACCAAGGGCGGGCGCACGGATGACGTGTTTTTCTATGATGTCGAAGCCGATGGCTTTTCGCTGGATGACAAGCGGGACCCCATTGAGGCCAACGATCTGCCGGGCTGCCTAGCGGCATGGCGGAGCAAGGATGCGGGCCGCGATACCGACCGGACTCAGAAAGCCTTCTTCGTGTCGGCTCAAGAGATCAGGGGTTCGAATTACGATCTGTCGCTTGGGCGCTACCAGAAACGGGTGCATGCAGTGCAGTCCTATGAAACGCCCTTGGTCATACTTGACCGGATGAAGAATTTGAACGACGACATCGGTGCAGACCTTGAAGAACTTGAGGGTCTGTTGAAATGACGGCCACAACGTTCTTGGAACGAGCCCAGCCTGTTGGTCATGCTCCTATGCGCCCCGTCGGCAGTTTCGCGGTCAAGAGCCGTGGGTCGGTTGACCCGAGCCGATATTCCGACGAAGTTTTCGAACTTTTCAGCATCCCGGCCTATGACTCGCGGAAGCCTGAGGTTTTGCTTGGTGCCGAGATCGGATCAGCAAAGAAGATCGTCGCCCCGGGCGATGTTCTGATCTCCCGCATCGTGCCGCACATTCAACGTGTGTGGGTGGTCGGCCCGTCCAACGGTCACCGTCAAATTGCCTCCGGTGAGTGGATCGTTTTCGGTCACTCAGAAACCGACCCTGATTACCTGCGTCACATGCTGCTGTCCAAGCCTTTCCACGACCAATTCATGCAGACCGTAGCGGGCATGGGTGGTTCGCTTCTCAGGGCACGTCCGTCCGAAGTTGAACGGATCGAGATACCGGTTCCTTCGTCACGAACCGAACAACGCCGGATCGCGGCGATACTGGATAAGGCCGATACCATCCGCCGCAAACGTGAACAGGCCCTCACCCTGGCGGATGACTTCCTCCGGTCGGTGTTTCTGGAGATGTTTGGTGATCCCGCCACAAACCCACTTGGGTTTTCCCAGAGGTCTTTGGGGTCATGCTCCCGCTTTACGTCCGGGGCCACACCCAGCAAGGCCAACCCGGCATTCTGGATTGGCGAATTCCCATGGGTGTCCCCGAAGGACATGAAGGTTGATACAATTTGGGATGCCGAGGATCATGTTTCAGATTTGGCATTTGAGCAGACCAACTTGAAGAGGATCGACGCCGGTACTCCCCTCATAGTTGTGCGGGGGATGATCCTTGTTCATACGGTGCCGATGGCCATGACTGCACGGGATGTCGCGATCAACCAAGACATGAAGGCGATCCTTTTTGACAAAGACATTGACCCACTGTTCGGCTTCTGGTGCCTCAAGGTCCAACACGAGCACATTCTGGGCAAAGTGGACACCGCCGCTCATGGCACTAAGCGGCTGGATACGGATCGGCTGGGTGAAGTCATGATCACCGTTCCCGACGATGACGAACAAAAGAAGTTTCTGACCATCGTTCTGAAGTTCAACAAGTCGAGGGATGTCATGTCAGCATCAGCCGCTGAGTCATCAAACCTTCTCGCCGCACTCTCCCAACGTGCCTTTGCCGGTGGCCTGTAGGGCAATGGCATGAGCACCCAGACCCTCCCGGACGATCAGATCCCCATCAGTGCCACCTCATCGGCCAGCCTGCACCGCCTGACGCTGCCAGGTCCGATGCTCCAGCGGGGGTTCTGGCTGTATGTCTGGCGGGTCGAGACCCCCAAGGGGCAGCAGCTGTATGTGGGCCGCACCGGTGACAGCAGCAGCCCCCACGCCACGGCCCCATACACCCGCATGGGCCAGCACCTTGGGTTTTCCAAGGCGCAGAACAGCCTGCGGCGTCTGCTGATCGAGGCCGGTGTGGAACCGGAAACCTGCGGGCAATTCGACCTGATCTCTTACGGCCCGATCTTCCCGGAGATCGGGATGACCAAGGACCAGCTTCGTGCCGATCAGATGCTGCTCCACACCCCGGTGCGGGACCAGATGGCCGCGCTGGAAAAGCGGCTGCGGGATGCGCTGGTGGCGGTGGGCTACCCCGTGCTGAACGTGGTCCACAGCAAGAAGCAATACGATGCCGCCCAGTGGAATGCGGTGCGAAATGCATTCGCCGAACACTTTCCAAGTTTAGGGCGGTTTGATCCATGAGGCTTTCCAGGATCGAAATCGAAAACTTCAAGGGGATCGGCACCGCACAGGTCATCGATCTGAAGCCGATCACGCTGCTGTTCGGCCCGAACAGCGCCGGCAAGAGCACCATCCTGCAATCGCTGCACTATTTGCGCGAAATCCTGGAGCGTCGAAACGCCGACCCGGATCAGACCATTGCCGGTGGGCTGATCGATCTCGGTGGCTTCGCAACGCTTGTGCACGGGCATGACCTGAGTCGAACCATCGTCATCAAGGTCGAGATCGATGGTGTTGACGGCCACGGTGCCGAACGCTTGCCCCTGAACTCAGGTGCCTCTTTGACCGCGGCGGAGTTCGGAAGCCTGCCCATCCGTTACCTTGTGGGCGAAAACACCGACCTGAAAGACTACGCGGTGGTGCAGTCCATCGGCGTCGGCCTATCGATCTCATGGAGCGACTTGCTGGCAGGTCCCTACGTGTCGGAAATCACCGTGGTGATGGATGGTGCCGACATCGGCACGATTACGTCGCCGGCACAGTCAGGCCAGGCGATATTGTCAAAGTTCAATTTCGATAATTCTCTACTCCGTCGCTTTCGCGACGCGGATGAGCCACCGGAACCGGACGAGGAATTGTCGCCGTATCCGCTTGCGGACGAAATCCTGGACCTGTCCCGACAGATGTCCAGAAGCAACGACGTGCAACTGCACGACTATCGCGTTGGCGTGCAAACCTTCCTCGGGGCGCTTCCCGACCTCAGCCGGCCGCTGGTCAGCGACCTTCGCGATCCAGAGGCCAAGAAGTTCGAACTTGAGAGCAGAGCCCCAAGGGTTCGAGGTCTGAACGCTCTTCTCGACGAATTGATTGTCGGCCCGCTGCGGCTGGCGCGCGATTATCTCGCCGAAATGACCTATCTTGGCCCGCTGAGGGAAATCCCGAGCCGAAAGTATCGCCCACGCCTTTCACCGGATGAATCGCGCTGGGCGCAGGGCCTCGCCGCTTGGGATCTGCTCTACACCGATTCTTCGGGCAAGCTGCTGAATGAGGTTAATGCCTGGCTTAGCGGTGAAGAGCGGCTGAAGAGCGGCTATCGGCTGGAGAGGTTCCAGTTCAAGGAAGTTCCGGTTCCCAGCCGTTTCCATCAGCTTTTCGATCGAGGACTTTCCGAAGACGATCTTGGCGAGCTGCAAGAGCTTTACGCCACGCTCGGCGGCCGTTCGGAAATTGCCCTGCGCGATTTCGAGAAGGGCATCATCGTGGCGCCGAGCGACGTCGGCGTCGGCATATCGCAGATGATCCCGGTGATTGTCGGCTGCCTTCGAAGCCAGCAGGGCATTCTTGCGATCGAGCAGCCTGAATTGCACGTTCACCCGGCCATTCAGGTCGGCCTTGGCGATCTATTCATTCAGGCGGTGCAGACAAGCGAAAGTATAGTTGGCGCCAGCAAGACCCTCCTTGTCGAAACTCATAGCGAGCACATCATGCTGCGCCTGCTTCGGCGCATCCGGGAGACGACCGAGAATGAGGTGCCGCCAGGCGCGATTGGCTTGTCGCCTGATGACTTGTCAGTGATTTACGTGGAAAGCGTCGATGCCGGCGTGCGCTTCCGGCCGCTGCGTGTCGATTCCGAGGGAGAATTTATCGACCGCTGGCCGAAGGGCTTTTTTGAAGAGCGCGCCGTGGAGCTGTTCTGATGCTCTTTGAATACGCGGTTGAGCCGCAGGCAATCGGCTCAAGCTGGCAGAACTTCCGTTATCTGATCGAAAAGTTCGGTTTCGATCGCGGGCGGCTGATTTCGCAATTCCCAAAAGCTTGGTTTAAGGAGGTTTACGCGGCTTCCGCGGCAATGAAGCCGCGCGAGCGCGCGCGTTTCGAAATCGCATTGCATCAGGCTAAGCAATCGAAGGTCATTCGTTCCGGCCGACCATATGATCCGGCGTTGGGTAGTTGGCTAGAGAACGCCGTCGCTCAGCACGCAGTTGCGCCGTTCCATGCCATAATTGCCGAAGAGAATCCGGCTGCGATCGCAGGTGTCGTGGCCGTCGATGATGCGGATGAACTGCATCCGTTGATGGTTTCAGCGCACACATGGGAAGTGGAACGCCTTGGCGCGTCGCTGGCGGTCTCTATGCGACCGCTTCTAGCAGCGGCAAAGACCGTGCTCTTTGTGGATCGGTTTTTTGACATCAGCAAAGCCCAATATCAGGACACATTGGGGGCATGTCTCGATGTAATTCACGGGTCTGGTGTGCCCGGGGTGCGCTGCGAGATTCATTTCTGCGATCACGGAAAGAGGCCGCCACCGGAGCTTGTGGAGCGCGACGCCCACAAATGGATTCGCGGTGTTCTGCCGGCAGGAATGTCGCTCACTCTCTTTAGCTGGAAGGAGCGGGCGGGTGGAGCTGATTTTCACGCACGCTATCTGCTAACAGACGTAGGTGGGATAAACATCGAAGCCGGGTTCTCGGCAGAGGGCGCGCATCAGAAGGTTCAACTTGGACTTCTTTCGCTTGATCTCGCCCAGACGAGATTCAATGCGCTTGAGAGAAATTCGGCAGTCTATGACCTGGTCGGGCCGGTATTGGAGGTATGGTCCGATGGTAGCGTTCATCGGATTTAGGACGCAAACGTCTGCCGCCCACGGCGAACAATCCCTTTGGGTCAACAATAGGTCAACCGGTGTAACTACTTTGTTCCCCGCCAAAATCCGGCTGCTGCGGTCGGAAGCGGCACGGTGCGGTTGCAATCCATCGGCAGATCAAACGGTTACCCTGTAACTAGCTGATATCAATAGAAAAGCCGTTTCTCGTTAGTCGGGGCTCATAACCTGAAGGCCGCAGGTTCAAATCCTGCCCCCGCAACCACGCCGGACCATGTGTCCAGAAAAAAGACGCCCCCTCGGGGCGTCTTTTTTTTTTGCCCCGCCGCGCCCCGGCGGCCGGAGATGGACATCGGCGG
>JBGTLX010000398.1:0-7335 GCA_041743855.1 Rhizobiaceae bacterium
AGCCTTTTCGAGCCTGGTATGGCTGCGTCACGAACTGGACGCCGAGGCGGCCACGCGCGGCAAAATACGGTCTTTCGCGCCTTACGATGATCTTCTCGCCAACTGGCGAACCGTAGCCGCCAAGATGGAGGAAGAATTCGACATCGGCTGGCCGCGCCCGGAGCGCGAGGCCGCCTCGGAGATCGATGCTTATCTGTCCCCTGGGCACCGCCATCACGCGCCGGACGAGGCCGGGTTGAAAGATCACGGGGAAATTTCGCAGCCGGTAAGAGACGGCTGGGCAGCCCTCAATGCCCTCGCAAACGGCTCCGACGAGCCGACAGCCGCGCGGGCGCTCGATGTGGTGAAGGCGGAATTCGATGCGTCGGGCGCGCATTGGGGTCATCTGATTGTCCAGGAGATCGGCGCAAGGCAGGCGCGCGCCCGTGCGGCTCTCCGCCAGACCCATAAGGTTTTGGCGGAACGGGAAGCTGACATCGGCACGCTGGGGCAGACCATTTCGGAATTGCAGCGGACGGGCGAGGAGCGCATCCGTTCGATCGATGCCCTCAATCTCGAAATTGCCGGGCTCGTAAAGACTTCCGAAGCGCAGGCGGTGCGGCTGGAAAAGAAGACGGCAGAACTCCGCGACGCTCGGCTAACGATTGCCAGGAAGGAGGCTGAAGGCGCCGACCTTGCTCGCAGGCTGGAAGACAATGAGCAACTGCTGCGGGAAATTCGGAGCGAACTAAGCGACAAGCGCAGCGAGCTAGAAGCGGCGATCGCTCAAAGCGGCGCCTTGGGCGAAGCGCTCGAAGCGCAGGCAGCCGCGGGCTCGGCACGTCTTTCGAAGGAGAAAGCCGCTGCCGACTCCGAGATCGCGCGGCTTGGCAAGGAACTCGAACGGGCCAAGGCGGACGGGAAGGTTACCCTCGAAGCGCAGGCAGCCGCGGGCTCGGCACGTCTTTCGAAGGAAAAGGCCGTAGCGGACGCCGAGATTGCAAGGCTTGGCAAGGAACTCGAACGGGCCAAGGCCGGGGAAAAACGCGCTCGCGATCTGCAGCACAGCGCGCTTCGCCAGAACGAGAACATGCGCGCTTCGACGTCATGGCGTGTCACGCGACCATTGCGTGGCGCGAAACGCGCTTTGTCGGAAAAAGGGTTTGCTCGCCACTGTGCCATAGCGGGCAGCCGTTTGGTCTATAGACGCCTGAAGCTCTATCGTATGCTCGGCTGGCCAATGGCTGGTCCGTTGATTGAGAAGGCCAAGAACAGATTGCTGGGATTGCGGCCAGCCTCCCCGCTCCCTCCTGACTTAATGCGCAGAGCAATCAAATCTTCTGCAGGTCAGGACGCCGAGCAGATAGCGCCGCGAGCCGCGCTCGCCGCTAGGTCGGGCCTTCGCCAACGCCTCGACGCAGAGGCAAGACATGCGGTTGGCGATCCGTCCGAAGCCGTATTGACTTTCGCGATGCAAATTTTGGCAGCGGACAATACGCCAGCCAAAGTCAGCGTCGTCATGCCGACATGGAATCGCGAAACTACAGTCGTGGCCGCGATTCGTTCGGCGCTCGACCAGTCGTTTCCGCCATTCGAAATCATAGTGTCCGACGATGGCAGTACGGATGGAACGCTGGATATCATCGAAGCAGAGTTCGGTGAGCAGGTTGCTCAGGGCAGGATCAAGATTCTGCGCAATGCTCATGAAGGCGTCAGCGCAGCTCGGAATGCCGGCCTGGAAGTCGCCGAGGGTGATCTTATTGCCTATCTCGATAGCGACAATACATGGCGGAAAGACTTCCTGCTGCTTATGAATGCCCTCTTCGTCGAGTCCGATGAGGTCAGCGTCGCCTACTCAGCACTCCGCCAGGAAAATGCTGATGGGGGCCGCGTTCTTATTCGGGGGGAAGATTTCAATCGGGCGCGCCTTCTGACCGGTAATTACATCGATTTGAACGTGATCGTTCACCACCGCCGACTTTTCCAGCAATTTGGGGGGTTCCGACGGGATTTGACCCGCCTCGTCGACTGGGAATTCATTATTCGGTACACGCGGTATTACAAACCAGTCTATCTGCCGTTTATCGGCGTCGACTACAATCTGGGCCGCAATCTCAATAATATAACGAATACGCGGCCTCTTGCGGAAAACTATGACAAGATCCTGATTGCCAATATGCCCGAGCGCTTGAGCCTTGGCCTGGAAGGCTTGCGACTGGCCTATTTCGTCTATGATTATCCTGCGCTGTCGCAGACCTTCGTGCTGGCGGAAATCAAGGAACTGCTCCGGCGCGGCGCGGACCTTAAAGTGTATTACGTCGTTTCACCGGACGTGACGGCCGATATCGACTTCGAGGTGGACGCATATAAGGTTTCCAGCGCGTCGGATTTGGCGAGCCTGTTTGCCAAGCACGAGCGCACGGTTTGCCATAGTCATTTTGCCTATCCGGGCGTCACCAAATTCGTGCGTCCCGCATGTCAGGCGGCCGGCGTGTACTATACTTTCATGCCGCATGCGGTGGACATCTTCCATGAAGCGAACCGCAAACGGTCTCAGGTCGGCGCGCTAGGCTCGGACCCGCTTTGCATGAAGGTCTTTGTCTATGGCGATTTCCATCGCGAGTTTCTGGAAAAACAGGGCGTTCCAAGGGCCAAGATCGCCTACACGTTTCAAGCGGTAGACCGCGCGGCCTTTGAAGCCGTGCGAAACGACGGCATTGCTGCGAAGTCGGAAACATCTCCATTCAGGATCGCGGCAATCGGCAGGTTTATCGAGAAAAAGGGCTTTGGAGATCTCATCAGGGCGATATCGCTTTTGCCGGCTGATACCGTCCAACTCGATCTTTATGGATACGGCCCGCTCGAAGCTGAGTTTCGTAAGCTCGTCGCGGACCTGGAACTCGCCAATGTCAATTTCATGGGAGCGGTCAAAGGCATTGATGCGCTGACCAGCGTCTACGCCAATGCGGATATTCTCGCCGCGCCCTGCGTCGAAGCAGAAAATGGCGATATTGACGGGTTTCCCACCGTCATTCTCGAGGCCATGGTTGCGGGCGTTCCCGTTCTCGCCACCACGGTTTCCGCCATTCCCGATTACGTCCGCGACGGTGTCGAAGGACTGCTCGTTCCGCCTCACGATCCGCAGGCCATCGCCGACGCGATTACAGCCTATCGCCGGTCTTCGCCTTCGAGGAAGGCGGCGATGATCAGCCGCGCGTGGGCGCTCGTAGACAAAACCATCGGCGTCGAGAAGACGGTCCAGCGCCTGCTCGACACGTGGCTCGGCTATGCAATCGATATCGTGCTCGTTACGTTCAACAACGAAAAATATGACGATCGAACGGAAACCTTTGAAATCATCGATCGGATCGTCGAAAGGACGACGACGAATTTCACGCTTACCGTTATCGATAACAAGAGCGATGACGACTTCTGGACGCAACTAGTCGATCACGTGCGTGACAAGCCCAGTATCCGGCTCATCCGCAAGAGGTCGAATATCTTCTGCGGCCCTGCCTCCAACGTGGCTATCGCCCACGGGACGGCGGAATTCGTCATCTACCTTTGCAGCAAGGAAGGTTTCATCAAGGAACACGGGTGGGAGCGTAGCCTCATCGATCAGATGCGTCAGCAACCCGATGTCGGGCTAGCCGGTCATCTCATCCATCTCCCCAAGCATACGCTTGGGGCGGAACTGGCGTTGCACCCCGCGTTTCATCTCTTCCGGAATCAGGCATTCGCGGCGCGCAATACGAAACGGCGATTTGCGCATGTTCAGGGTGGGGCGAAAATCATCCGGCGGGATATGTTCGAAGCTGCCGGCGGCTACAATGACGCAACGCCGCAGGACAATATGGACGTCGAACTGTCCTACCATTTTGAAAGCGAGGGCTACCGACTGGCCCAGCTGAGCGAAATTGCATCGGTCACGCAAAAGACACGGCCGGGACTTGAAGCCCTTCTCGATGAAAAGACGGTCGTAGCTCATCCCTTGACCATGGACACGGTGCAGCAGCGTCTAGACGTCCTCAAAGACCGCAGCATGCACGTGTGCAATCTCTGCGGCGAAGGCTTTCAGGCGTTCACGGCGGACGACCGCAAAGACGCCGCGTCCTGCCCCAACTGCGGCTCCCTGCCGCTGGAGCGTCTAGTGTACCGCGTTCTGGCCAATGCGCCTTACGCGCAGAGGGGTGCGAGATTGGCCTATATCGGCGAGACGCACGCGCTTCCGGAAAAACTGGTGGGTCGCATGTTCAAATCGGTGGTTGCCGAACGAGATGTCGATCGGTTCCTCACCAAGATTGGCAAAGCCGGCTCGTTCGCCTGCGTTGTCGTCGATCCCGACTTCATCGGCGATAAAGGCGAAGCTCTGTGGCGGCAACTTGCCGAGATCATTGATGAAAATGGTGAGATCATTCTGGCGGAACCACATCCGCTGACGGCCCGCGCTATCAATGACACTACTGTGCCGGGCGAGATTGTAGCTGTGCTCAATCGGCGCTCGCTTCAGGCAAAGGTTTCATTCTTCGATCTGGCAAGCGAACGTGTCGGTTATGACTGGCGACGGTTGCGACGCATCGATATCGTCCACCAGGAGCAGGTCGACAATCTCGACGCGGTGTCAGCGTGACGAAGCCTAAGCGGACACTGATTACCGGCGGGTCGGGATTTCTGGGAACAAGCATCGCGCGATGCCTTTTGCAGCGAGGTTCGGCCACCGCTGTGACTGTTCTCGACCCCAAGGCACCGAACCAGTTGCAAGCGGAGTATCCCGACAGGGTCGAACATGACGGACGGACCATCTCGGAATTTCTGGCGTCGCCGCCCGACGATGTGGAGTTCTCTTCTATCATCCACCTGGCCTGGAGTTCGCATCCCGCAACGTCGATGCAGTTTCCGTTGGATGATCTGGACGCGAATGTCGGATCGGGAATTCGGCTGCTCGAGCGAAGCAAAAGCCTTGGGGTTCGTCGCTTCATCTTTTCGTCGAGCGGCGGCACCGTCTACGGCGTTCTCGAGCGGGATCGCGCGGATGAATCCCATCCGGCCAACCCAGTCTCCATATATGGCGCGGCGAAACTGTCGTTAGAGCACTATGCCCAGGTGATTGGCAGACGCGACGGTTTCGACGCCGTCAGCCTGCGTGTGGCCAATCCTTATGGCCTCTACCAGTTGCAGGGTGTTGCCATCGGCAGTATTGCCAATTTTCTCCTCGCCGTGCGTGACGGTCGCCGCATCGTGTTGTTTGGCGACGGCTCGATCGTCAGGGATTACATAAGCATTGAAGATGTCGCCGCTGCGTTCAAAAGCGCCATCTCTACGCCCATTCTGCCTGCAGGGCCATACAACGTTGCAAGCGGCGTTGGCGCCAGCCTGGCGGAAATCGTCGCTCTCGTCGAAGACGTGTCGGGGAAAAAGCTCGGTATAGATCGCCAGCCCGACAGGCGTTTCGACGTGCCGCGCAATGTGCTGGATTGCAGTCGTTTCGAGGCCGCGACAGGCTGGCGGGCAACGACCTCCCTTCGCGATGGCATCAAAGCCATGTGGGATACGTTGAATCGATAGCAACAATCGGGTGAGTCGACATGCAGTGCAATATCTGTGGGCATACGGAATTCGGACAGCAGGGCACACGGCTCAATGTCAGGTGCTTGAAATGCAACTCGCTCGAAAGAACGAGAGCAATCCAACTCCATCTACAACAGAGAAGCCTTCCTCACGCTGGTGCGAAGATGCTTCACATAGCGCCCGAGAAGGGTTTGGCTGGAATATTCGAGAACGTCATGGGCCGCAGCTACGACCCGGTAGATCTTTTTCCGGAGCTCTTTCCGCATTGCAAAGCCCGAAAATTTGACCTTTGCCGGGATGCTGAAACGCTTGAGGAGGAAAGCTATGACCTCGTTCTGCATAGCCATGTCCTGGAGCATATCCCATGCAACTGGACCATGGTCTTGCTGTTCCTGCACCGCGCGCTGAAGAAGGGTGGTTTGCATTTGTTCAGCTTTCCGGTGATGCCCGGGGCCTATGACGAGACGCTAGGGTCGATTGGGGAGGAACAATGTGTAAGGCGTTTTGGTCAAAAGGATCATGTCCGCCGGTTTGGCCGAATGGACATCGAGAGGACGGTCGGGATGTTGTTCAAAGGGGATCTGATGCGCCATGCGCTTGGAAATTGTTTCTCCGATGACGCACTGGATGCGGCCAATATCCCGCTGGTCGAACGGAATACGCTGAACGGGTCGACTGTGTTTGTGTTTGGGAAGGATGATGTCAGGCTAACGTTTTGAAGCCTTGGCTAGTCATCAGAAAGCAAGTCCCGCTGCTAGCCCACCGCCCCCTCATGACACAGATGATCCGCCGCGAGGTGGCGGCGCGTTATCGCGGCTCGGTGCTCGGCATTTTCTGGTCGCTGATCACGCCGCTGCTGATGCTTTCGGTGTACACGTTCATTTTCGGAACGGTGTTCCGCGCCCGCGGCTGGGCGGGCGTGGGCGAGGCGCAGACGACCACGTCCTTTGCGCTGATCCTGTTTGCCGGGCTCATTCCGTTCAGCCTGTTTTCCGAGGTCATCGCGCGGGCGCCTCAGCTTGTCGTATCGAAGCGCAACTATGTGAAGAAGGTCGTGTTCCCGCTGGAGACCCTGGCCGTCATCAGCATGGGGGCAGCACTCGTGCAGGCCGGCGTCAGCTTCGCGGTGCTGGCGCTGTTTCTCGTCGTCTCCACCGGCGGGCTGCCGCCGACGGCGCTTCTGCTGCCGCTGGTGCTGCTGCCCTTTGTCGTGTTGACCCTGGGGCTGGCATGGGTGCTTGCCGCACTTGGCGTCTATCTGCGCGATATCGGCCAGCTTTTGCCGCCTTTGCTCAGCGCCGCGATGTTTTTGAGCGCGATCTTCTACCCGCTGTCGGCCTTGCCCAGCTATGCACAGACGCTGCTGCTCTGGCTCAACCCGCTGGTCTTCCCGATCGATGAAATCCGCAAGGTGCTGATTTTTGGAATGGGCCCCAATTGGCCCGGCCTGGCCCTCTACGCGCTGGTCTCGCTCGCCGTCGCCATCCTTGGCTACGCCTTCTTCCAAAAAACGCGAAAAGGCTTCGCCGATGTCCTCTGACGTCGCCATCCGGGTTGAAGGCGTGTCGAAGCGTTTTCAGATGTTCACCCGGCCAGAGGACCGGCTCAAGCAGATGGTCGTGCCGCGCCTCGAGCGCCTCGTCGGCCGGCCGCCGCGGCACTATTTTCGCGACTTCGCCGCTTTGTCGAACATATCGTTCGAGATCGGGCGCGGCGAGACGGTCGGCATCATCGGGCGCAACGGTTCGGGCAAGTCCACCCTGCTGCAGATCGTCTGCGGCACGCTGC
>JBGTLX010000399.1:0-2624 GCA_041743855.1 Rhizobiaceae bacterium
GCGCCGGCGATGCGCGAGGGCGGCACGTCGCGGAAGGCGCTGTCGAGCGAGCCGAACAGCCGCGTCTCGGCGCCATCGTCGGCAGCGCTGGCGCGGCCCGCCTCGACGATGCGCACGTCGAACTGGTTGAAGCGGGCGAGCCGCTCCTGCAGGCCTGCAAGGGCAGCACTCGTTTCGGACTGCCGGTTGCCGATGTCCTGGCTCTGGCTGCGGTCGACGATCAGCGCGACGGTGCTTTTCAGCGGTTCGCGCTCTTCGTCGAGCAGCACGGGATTGATCAAGGCCGCGACCAGCGCGATCAGCGCGGCGAAGCGGAAGATCGCGCCGCGCTGCCCGAACCAGAGGCCGGCCAGCGCCAGAAGCGCGATCGGCGCGAGCACGGCGGCCAGCAGAGGCCATGACAGCAGCGGTTCAAGCGAGATCGACCAGTTCATGCTACTGCCCCAGCCGTTCGAGCAGCACCGGCACATGCACCTGGTCGGATTTGTAGTTGCCGGTCAGCATATACATCATGATGTTGACGCCGGAGCGCAGCGCATCGGCGCGCTGCATCGGATCGGCCGGCACGGTCGGCAGCAGCGCGTCGCCATTCTCGTCGACCGCCCACGCGCCGGCAAAATCATTGGCGGTGATCATGATCGGCGTCACCCCGTCGCCGGTTCTCACCGGCCGGTTTTCGGCATTCTGCGCCTCCATCGACGCCTCGACCCAGAGCGGGCTGCCGTTGAAGCGGCCCGGAAACTCCGGCAGGATGAAGAAGGATTTGGTGAGCACATGATCTTCGGGGACGGGTTCCAGCGGGGGGATGTTCAGATTGCCCAGAATATCGCGCAGGCGTTCCGTCGACGGGCTTGCCGACCCCGCCTCGATGCCGGTCGCATACTGGTCGCGTGTGTCGAACAGCACGGTGCCGCCGGCCTGCATATAAGCGTCGATGCGCGCCACCGCCGCTTCGCTCGGCATGGCGGAATCCGGATCGATCGGCCAGTAGATGAGCGGGTAGAAGGCGAGTTCGTCCACGGCTATGTCGAGGCCTGCGGGCTCGCCGGGCTCGAGCGCCGTCTTCTCGATCAGGAAGCGCGACAGGCCAGCCATTCCGGCGCGGCTGACGGAATCGATGCCGGCATTGCCAGTCAGCACGTAAGCAAGGCGGGTCATGGAAATCGCTGCGAGAGACTCGGCGTCGCCGGGTTTGGCGTCCTGCGCCGCTGCGCGATCGGAAGGCGCAAACATCATGCCGAAGGCAAGCAGCATTGCCGCCGTCGAGGCCATCGTTTTCGCTGCGGCGCGCTTCGGCCGGCGCGACAGCATGCCACCCATCCAGAAGACGGCAAGCGTATCGAGCAGCATCAAAGCGAGGGCTGCGGCCACGAGCGGTCCCTTCAAATCGAGTGACTCGTCCAAAGCATAGCGCAATTCGGTCACTGGCGCCGCAATTTGCGGGCGAACCAGCGGGGCGAATTGCGCGTCCGCGGCAAGAAGGTTGTGCGCGAAAACGCCCTCCTCGCCGCCATAAAGCCCCGGCGGGTTCTCGATGGTGACAGGAATAGCGCCACCTCCGATCGCCAGTGGCCGAGCGTCGGGCGTCGGCGGCACAAGCGCCGCATCGGCGGCGATCATGCGGTAGGGGGCGAGTGTTGCGATCTGACTATCGGCGTTTGCGGCTGCCGCGCCCTGGTTGCGCGACAATTGGACGATGCGGCGCAGCATCTCGACGAAGCTGCCCGAAATCGGCAGATTTGACCAGGTCGCCTCGGGCGTGACATGGAAAAGAACGACGGTGCCTTGCTCGCGCCGTGCGCCGGTCACCAGCGGGGTGCCATCGGCAAGGTTCGCCCAAGTGCGCTCGACGATGTCGGAGGCCGGCTCGGCAAGCACTTGCCGTGTTACCGTGACCTCGGCCGGAGGAGCGAGATCGGCAAAGGGGCCGGCGGCGGGGAACTCGGTCACTGCCTGCGGCGTCGTCCAGGACAGCGCGCCGCCCATCGAACGCTCGCCGAGACGCAGCCGAACCGGCAGCAAATCCTCGTCATTGCCTGCGGCGGCAAGCCGCGAACCGGCGAAGCGCACCAGCATGCCGCCGTTTTGCACCCATTCGACGAGCTGGGCATGGGCGGTGTCGGGGATGGCCCCGACATCGGACATCACGATCATCGCCGGCTTCTGCTCGAGGATCTGCGGAATGGCCTCGGCAAGATCGGCGCTCGACGGTTCGACCAAATCGGCGAAAGGCTGGAGCGCCCGACGGATATAGTAGAGCGGCGACAGCAAGGGCTGGGCCTGATCGGCTTCGGATTGAGAGATCAGGCCGACGCGGCGGCGCTTGGCGTTCTCGTCCAGCACGCGCACGGCCGCCGCTTGCGGCTCGCCGTCGATGGCGATCCAGGCGAAGTCGTTGCGCAGTTCAAAGGGAACGGCCAATTGGCCGGAGCCCTCCGTTTTGCCAGCGCCGAAAGCGATGGTCGCGTCGGCGATGCGCCGGCCCTTGTCGTCGAACGCTCCGGCGGTGACCTGGCGAGGGACGGGATCGCCGGCTGAACGGATGGCCGACAGAGCGAAGCCGTCGACCTCGTTCTCTGCGCGGGTGAGGCCGAGCATGTCGAGGCGCTCAGGCGTCGCCCAGA
>JBGTLX010000400.1:0-3124 GCA_041743855.1 Rhizobiaceae bacterium
GCGTTCGCCGCCTGGTCGTGATCGAGCGCATAGGGATAGGGGACCAGCAGCGCCGGCCGGCCGATCACCGCGATCTCCGACACCGTCGAGGCGCCGGAGCGCGAGATCACCAGATGCGCCGCCGCGATTCGATCAGGCATATCGGTGAAAAACGGCGCGATCTGCGCTTCGACGCCGAGTTTCGCATAAGCCGCGCGGACGCGCGCCACGTCGTCGGCGCGGGCCTGCTGGGTCACCGTCAGCCGCGCCCGCTGGCCCTCGGAAAGTGCTTCGATCGCCGCCGGAACGGCATCGGAAAAGAACTGCGCGCCCTGGCTGCCGCCGAACACCAGCAACAGGAATTTGTCGCCCGGTCCGGATGGCGCGTAAGCCGTCTTTGCCGCCTCCAGCACCGCAGGGCGAACCGGATTGCCGGTCACGATAATCTTGTCGGCATGCCTGCTTGTCTCGGCGCTGAGGAACCCTCCGGCAATCGCCGTTGCCGAGCCGGCCAGCGCCTTGTTGGCGCGGCCCATCACCCCGTTCTGTTCATGAATGATGGTCGCGACCTTGCGCCGCGTCGCGGCATAGAGTGGCGGCAGCGTCGGATAGCCGCCGAAGCCGACGACGGCGTCAGGCTTGATGCGGCGGATCACCGCCGACGCTTGCCGCACCCCGCGCCAGATCATCCAGAATGAGCGCGCGAGCGAGAGCGGATTGCGAGAGCCTATCGTCGCCGAGGAAATCGGATGCACGGCGGCAGCCGGAAAATGCCCGGCGAAGCGTTCGGCGCGGTCGTCGGTCGCCAGATGCACCGTCCAGCCGCGCGCTACGAGTTCATGCGCCAGCGCCTCGGCTGGAAACAAATGCCCGCCCGTGCCGCCCGCCGCCAGCAGGATCTTTCCCTTCGCCATGCGCTATTCGGCCGACGCCGCGTGGCGCGGCATCGCCGGGAACTGAACCGGCTTGCGTTTTTCCGGACGTTTGCGGGTCAACGCCAGCACCATTCCCATCGAGATGGCGATGGCGATCAGCGAGGAGCCGCCATAGGAGACGAAGGGCAGCGTCATGCCCTTTGCCGGCAGCAACTGCAGATTGACGCCCATATTGATGATCGACTGGAAGCCGAACACCACCACCAGGCCTGCTACCGCGTAGCGGGTGAAGTCGTCATGTTCGCGCAGCGCCGTGTTCAGGCCTCGCAGCACGATGAAGGCGAAGATCAGCATGATCGCCACGCACAAAACGATGCCGAATTCCTCGCCCGCCACGGAGAAGACGAAGTCGGCGTGGCTGTCGGGGATCAGGCGCTTGATCGTGCCCTCGCCCGGCCCGACGCCGAACCAGCCGCCCTGCACCACCGCGTCGCGGCCCATATCGACCTGGAAAGTGTCGCCTTCGCCGGTCAGGAATCGGTCGATGCGGCCGGCTACGTGCGGGAACGCCGTGTAGGCGGCGACAGCGCCCCCCGCGCCCAATCCGCCGATGGCGATGATCCAGAGCCACGGCATTCCCGCCATGAAGAACATCACGCCCCACGTGCCGAGCACCAGGATCGTCTGGCCAAGATCGGGCTGCGCCACCAGCAGCGCCACGACGACGCCGAGCAGGATCATGGCGAAGAGATTGCCCGGAATGTCGGGCTGGCGCTGGTGTTCTGCAAACAGCCACGCGCAGACGATGACGAAAGCGGGTTTCAGGAACTCCGAAGGTTGCATCGAAACGCCGGCGAAGGATAGCCAGCGATGCGCGCCCTTGACCTCGACGCCGATGAACAGGACCGCCACCATCAGCAAAAGCGATCCGCCCAGCATCAGCAGCGCCAGACGCCTGATCTGGCGCGCGTCGAGGAACGAGACAGAAATCATCGCGATCAGCGCCGGAATCATGAACACGATCTGGCGCGTCGCGAAATGGAAGCTGCCGAGGCCGATGCGCTCGGCCACCGCCGGGCTCGCGGCAAAGGAGAGCACGATGCCCAGTCCCATCAGCGACAGGAACGCGGCCAAAAACCAGCGGTCGACGGTCCACCACCAATTGGCGACGGGGCTTCTGTCCAGACGGCTAAGCATCGCTTGATCCTCCGATCGGCTTCACGCCATCTATGGCATGCACAGCTTGCCTGAAGGCTTCGCCGCGAATTTCGAAATTCTTGAACTGGTCGAAACTGGCGCAGGCCGGCGACAACAGCACGACAGCCTCGACGCATTCGTCCATCGCGGCATCGCGGGCCGCGTGCTCGACAGCAGCGGCCAGCGTTCCGGAAATCTCGTAGGGCGCGGCTTCTCCGAGCGTCGCGGCGAAAGCCGGCGCCGCCTCGCCGATCAGATAGGCCTTGGCGATCCTTGGAAAATGGCTCCGCAGCGGCTCGATGCCGCCTTCCTTGGCCAGGCCCCCCGCAATCCAGTAGATGCGGGGAAAACTCGACAGAGCGGGCGCCGCTGCATCCGCGTTGGTCGCCTTGGAATCGTTGACGAACAGAACATGGTCCTTGGCCGCGACCTGCTCCATACGGTGCGCGAGCCCCGGAAAACTTTCTAGTCCCGCTTGTATCTCGCCGAGGTCCAGTCCGACCCTGAGGCAGGCAGCCACCGCCGCAAGCGCGTTCTGCGCATTGTGCTGACCGCGCAGCGAGCCAACGCCCTCGAGGAAGCCGATGCGGCTGTAGCGCCCATGGACGGCCTCCATCAGATCGGCCCCGTTGGCGAAATAACCGTCCGTCAACGGCAGGCGCTTGGAGAGGCGGATGACCTGCTTGCCGGCGCGCTCCAGCCGGTCTGCGATCTGCGCGCAATAGATGTCGTCGACGCCGATCATCGCCGTGTCGCTCCCCGCCACCAGCCGCTCCTTGATCGAAGCGTAGTGCTGCATGGTTCCGTGGCGGTCGAGATGGTCTGGCGTCAGATTGAGCAGGATGCCAGCGGTCGGATTGACCGAAGGCGACAGGTCGATCTGGTAGGACGAGCATTCGACGACATAGTGCCGACCGCTTTCCGGCGGATCCAGCGTCATCACCGCCCGGCCGATATTGCCGCCCATCTGGGTATCGCGGCCGGCCGATTTCAAAATATGCGCAGTCAGCGCCGTGGTCGTCGACTTGCCGTTGGTGCCGGTGATGGCGATGAAGGGCGCGTCCGGCGCCAGC
>JBGTLX010000401.1:0-15368 GCA_041743855.1 Rhizobiaceae bacterium
CGCCGTCGCCGTCGTCATCGCCGTCATCGTCGTCGGCGCCGTCGTCGTCGCCGGAACCACCTGCGCCGTCGTCGCCGGCGCCGTCATCGCCGTCATCATCGTCCCCGGCGCCACCGTCAGCACCGCCATCTGGACTTTCAGGGTTATCGACAGGAGCAGGGCTTAGTTGCGCGGTGGTCAAAGGCGGGCAGAGATCGAGCTCCGCCTGGCTGAGAATTTCGGTTCGATTGGGCAGGAAACAGGCGTCATTAGGCTGGGTCGTTGACAACCCGGTCTGCGCCAAAGCGGGTACCATGAACACCGAAGACAGGAGGATATTCGAAAGGATCAGCAGCTTGCCGCCTTTCGTACCCAGTGTTGGGGACCTATATACGAGTGTGACCCATTGACCTGGGTCCGATAAACACCTAATTTGCTCCTACAGAAGTTGGAGCAGCGCCGTGATCAAGCAGTTCAACAGCCTTTTCGACATGATGGAAGCCTTCCCGGATGAGCAGTCCGCGATTGACCATCTCCGCTCTATCCGCTGGAAGAGCGGCGCGCATTGCGCCTACTGCGGCTCCACCAAGGTTTACCATTTTTCCGACAACCGGACCCACAAGTGCGGCGATTGCCGTCAGCGGTTTTCTATTAAGGTCGGGACGATTTTCGAGGACTCCAAGATACCGCTCCGCAAGTGGTTCATGGCGATCTGGCTTATCACGTCGCACAAGAAGGGCGTCGCCAGCACGACGCTTGCCCGCGACATCAAGGTCACGCAAAAGACCGCTTGGTTCATGCTCCATCGCCTACGGCACGCGGCGCGCACCAAGTCATTCAACCGCCCGCTTAAGGGCACGGTGGAAATTGACGAGACGTTCATCGGCGGCAAGGAAAAGAACAAGCACGCGGACAAGCGCCAGAATGCCGGTCGCGGCCCCGTAGGCAAGGCCGTGGTGTTCGGCGCGCTGGAACGCAATGGTGAGTTCCGCGCTTTCCATATCCATTCGCTCAAGGGCGTAAAGGAAGCCGTTCGGTCGCACGTTGCCGAAGGCTCAATCGTCCTCACCGACGAATACCCCGGCTACAGCGGCCTTAGCGATACCTATTACCATCAGACCGTGAACCACTCGTCAGGCGAATACAGCCGGGGCTACTATTTCCATATCAACTCGATCGAAGGCGCATGGTCGCACATCAAGCGCCAGATTTACGGCATTCACCACTGGATTTCAGACAAGCATCTCGGCAACTATCTGTCCGAAATGACGTGGCGCTACAATCGCCGTGAAGTGCCGGACGGAGAACGGATGAATGAGTTTTTCGGACGGGTTGAGGGTCGGCTCCGCTATCGGGAGTTGATCGCATGACCGGCAAAAAATACGAGCCGCCGCTTTATCTCGATGTCGACTTTGCCGAAGCTTTAGAGAGGTTCGGCACGGTGGACCCGCAAGAGGTCCAACAGCAGATGGAGCGCGCGAAGGCGAAAAAGCCGCCGGGACCAGATGCCCCGACGGCCAGACCCCGCCAAACGGCTACGCCGTCAGGCAGAAGTAAGAGGCGCAAGCCTGACGGTTAGCCCGTCAGCAGCAGCGCCAGTGCCCGTACACGCATTCCAGCCTTCCGAACCGGATGCGCGTGTAAGGGCAGACCCAATGGCAGCATCGCTCCATTGTTCTGGTCCTCCACGTTGGAGGACTCTTGAACCTGGGAGGGAATTGCGGTAACATGGTAAGAACAGGGAACCGCAATTCCCTCTTGCCCGCCGAACGAGCCTCGTAAGCATCGGCGGAACCGGAACCGGCCCTACAAGGTGGTGAGACACCCTGTGGGGCCGTTTTCATTCCGGCGGCCCATCGAAAATATATAGCCGAAAGTTATCCAAGACACAACCTGTTCGCGTGTCGCCTCAAACTCGACTCGCTTACCGAGTGCGTTTGAGGTAGAGTGATGCCTGACATGTATTACGACGACAGGAGGCCGTGATGGACCCTATCATTGATAAAGCCTTGAAAAGATTGCGAGAGTTGGAGATGGAGATGTACAGCCTTGAGCAATTCATTTCCACCTATGAGAGTTTGACAGGAACAAAAATTGCACGGGATGAATTGCTCGCTATCCCCAACTCACGTAAACGAAATGAGAACACAGAGGGAACAGACGCCACTTCCGGCAAAAAGAAAAATAATCCGCGCCAAATCGCCGATATTGCGGAACGCATTATTGTGGAGCTAAACCGCCCGCTAACGCGTGGTGAGATCGTTCACGAACTAGAAAAGCGAGACGTTCTGCTCGAAAGCGACGATAAAGCGAAGTATGTGGGAACGATCCTTTGGCGGCATAAGAACCGATTTCGGAACATTGAGGGCGTCGGATATTGGGTTGAAGGCAAGCCATTACCCGACACACTAGGTGTATTTAGATGAATACGGGTTGGGAATATTTTCTTTTTGTATCGGCTAGACGTGTCAATATGGGTTGCCCATATCTAAGCCATCATCCCGGCAGGCAGGCCCTGTCGGATAAGAGGTCGTTTCGGGCAACCGGACGGCCTCTTTACATATGGTGACGTGCCATGCGCGTTGCCTGCTACATTGATGGCTTCAATCTCTACCACGCTGTGGATGCGCTAGGCGACCACTTGTTGAAGTGGATCGATCTTCGAAGCCTGGCGCAGTCATATTTGGCGGAAGACGATGAACTGATCCGGACTGTGTTCTTTACCGCCGTCAACACATGGGATCAGGCAAAACGCCAGCGCCATGTTAACTACATCAAGGCGCTAGAAGCTACCGGCGTTGACGTGGTTCGGTCTAGGTTCGACCGCGTGCAAAAGCACTGCTTTCAGCAAAATCGCTTCTGCCCAATCCGTGAAGAAAAGCAGACCGATGTAGCGATAGCCGTTGAGGTGCTTTCTGACTGCTACGAACGCGGCATACAGCGCATATTGTTGATAACCGCCGACAGCGACCAAGTGCCATTGGTGCGCCAAGTCAGGCAGCGGTTCCCCGAAACGATTGTTTTCATGATAGCGCCGCCAAAGCGGCTGACGATGGCTCGCGAGCTAGGCAATGCTAGTAGTGGTATTACCGAACTAACGGCGGGTCGGCTGCGGCAACATCCTATGCCCGACGAAATACGAGACGGTCGCGGGCGTCTGATCGCCTCTCGACCGGCCCTATACGGCATTCGCCCCTAATGGGTCACACTCGTATATAGGCCCCCAGTGTTGAATTCTTTTTCATCGTTAATACTCCGTTAGATTTGTCCCTCAAATGCCGAAAGCCCGAGGAAAGCTTGATTGTTCCGGAGTATTTTCAACTGTTCGATAAATAACAATTCCAAAAGTTTGGTTCCATACATTTGTTAGGTATGATTTCCGACATTTCCATCCAATTTTTGTTCTACAACGAACAATTTGTGGATTTGTTCTTTGTCGAACATGTGATTGGTCTTCTATCGAACACTACTCATAGGTGCGACATTAAAACTTGAATGCGAGACGTGGCGGAGCAGGGCCATGGTAACCGTTCGCCCATCTTCAGGTGCCGGCGGCGCTATTCGAATGAACGGTAAACCGTCTGCCAATCAAGGGAAGGAAAAGACCAGATCGTCGACCACGACTTGCCAGTAATGGTCGGTGAAAAATTCCATTCGGGTGACACCCCGGTAATTCGCGGCGAAATAGACGGGACCCATGGCGGACAGCTTGATCCTGTCCTCGTGTTCGAGGATGTCGCCTTTCCACGCCTTTACGGTAAGCATTTCTCCCGCCGCGTCCGCCCATGCGCCCGTGAAATATCCGCCAATGAAATGGAAGGGCTTTCCGCTGTCTATGGACGTTGGATGGCCAGAGCCATTGTAGGCGACATACTCGCCCGACATCGTCCCATTGACATAGCCCTCACCCGCATAGGTCCGGTTGTGGGTGACGACCCAATTGCGCCAATTGAGCTGCCGGTATCCGTTCGGAATTTTCGCGACCGACTCGGTCGAGATCAAATCGTCGAAGCTCGCCGACTCCGGCGCTTGCACCTCGCCAGCTTCGCTCCTGGAGGCCCGCAGGGGCAGCACGACCGGAAATTGTCCGATCTCGACGCGCCGGCCAATCGAGCCCGCCGGCGAATTGGCGATCCGGACGATCCATGCACCGGGCGACGCCGGGATGACGAACGCCCCGGCATCGTCGACCGGAACAGAGGGTGATTCCGCATTTGGTCCGGAGGCGGTTACCGTGGTCAGCCCGCCCTGGCCGCCGATGTCGACACGCCCTCTGATTTCCGGCGCCTGCACGAGCCCCACAGGGTCCATCGGGGAGGATGCCACCAGATCGCCGGGCGAGCCTAGCAGAAGGTCCATCGCTACTTTCTGCGCCTGGTTTCCCGTGCTGACGCGCCATCCCGGAGGCGCGATAACGCGGAAATCGTGGACGCCCGGCTTGACGATTTCACGATCGCGGCGCGTGGCCGAGGCGCGAAAATTGGCGAAGCCGCTGATGTTGGACCGGACGATTTCCGGGCCCCTAGACGGATTCGTGACCTCCACGGCGACATTGGCGAAAGGCCTGTCGCCCATGTCGTATTCGCCATTGGCGTTCATGTCGCGAAAGATGAAGCTGGATATGTTCATCTCGCCGCCGTTGAACCCGCTCCAGACCCTGTCGCGATAATATTTGTTTTCATCGTCCTGGGAGTGCGCCGTCCCGCTCCAGGCGATCGCGAGAACGCTTGTTGCCGCCATCAGAACAGCGCGCGGGAAAAAAAACATTGATTTCATGGGACACGCCTCGTTGCCGGCACGGGCAGAGACGTAGAGCAGGGGGGAGAAACGACAACCGGCCGCCAGCGTGTTTGGCGGCCGATATCGGCTTCGGAATAGAATTGTCGCGGGACCGGTCGTAACAAACCGCGCCAACGCGCTATCCGGCGATGCGCTCCCATTT
The DNA here is from genome assembly GCA_041743855.1 of Rhizobiaceae bacterium. Lineage (GTDB taxonomy): Bacteria > Pseudomonadota > Alphaproteobacteria > Rhizobiales > Rhizobiaceae > JBGTLX01. The sequence continues at coordinate 4,922 of JBGTLX010000401.1, forward strand.
GCCGGTGGCCTGTTGCGACTGCCGGGCGTAATATCGGTAGGAAGTGTTTTTCCAGTTTTTTACGCTTCTTGTCCGGTTGTCGAGTATCAGATCGCCCTTTGTCGTCCGCACCGTAAGGACCGTGTGGCCTCCTTGACCGAAATTGTCACGTGCGACGGTCAGCAACAAGGCCGACGCCGGCCACCCGCGCTTCCTTAGCGCATCTTTCTTGGCAATCGCAAAATCCTCGCAATCGCCGACGCCGACGCCGACGCGCCAGTCATCCTCGACCCCGCGCGTCTGCAGGTCACTAGCCTCCCGCACGCTTCGGTTGACGGCCGAATTGACGGAACCGAGTTGCTTCTTCAGACCCGGGGTCAACTGGACGACCTTTGCCCCGCCGGTCGAATTGCAATTTCCGGGGTCCCGTTTGCAGAATTTGTAGAAAGCTTTCGGCGCCAACCCGCGACCGGCAAGATCCATTGCTGCAAAAGCGGGACCTCCGGCAAAAGCGGCCAAAGCCAGCCCAACGCCGCCAGCTATCAAACAATTCGAAAATCTGGACGAGCCCACCTGCCTATTGTTTTGATTCATTTTCTCCCACACCTGTTTTTTTGTTCGCGCCCCGCACAGGTCTTATTGGGATCAATATATGTTAATTTTTTGTTGCCTCGATGACAGGACGACCACACGACCTCCGCCAATGCAACATTTCTCCGCGCTCCTTGATAAGCTTCCGGCGATCCGCGCATGTCACGAGACAGGAAAGCCGACGCCGTTGTCCCCCGGAAACTTGGCGGGCCGGTGCTGCTCTTCGAGCGCGCCGTAGGAGCCGCCTGCCATCGCCTTCAATGCTTCCCGATCGAGAACGGTTATTTCGGAGCGCCGGGCCCGTATCACGCCGCGTTCTTCCAAAATGTGGAGCGCCAGGGTAACGCCGGGCCGGGTGACGCCAAGACCGCCAGCCAGCGACACATGCGTCAAATGGATCGTGTCGCCGGCGATCCGATCATGCACAAGCAACAGCCTGCGGGCGAGGCGCTCCTCTATCTTCCAACCGCCATTGGCCAATGCAGTGCGCGCGCTCTGGACCAGAAACGAATGGACATAACGGAGGAGGGATGGGCGGAGCGTGGGGCTCTTTTCCATGGCGGCGTGAAAATCTCTCACGCTCACTCGCAAGCACATTCCCGCTATCTGGACGGAGGTTTCGTTTTGCGACCGATCCTCGCCCAACAGAGTTGTTATGCCGGTCATTCCTTCCCGACCTACAACGCCGATTTCGACTTGCCGATTGCCGGACATCGTCCTCACGGACGCGACAGCGGTTTCCGGGAAGTAAAGGTGTTCGACCAACTCGGCTCGAGGCTCCAGCACTTGCCTTGCCTTCAGTTCGACGCGGCGCAGCGACGGGTCGAGTTGATTGCGATCCTCGGCCGAAAGCGCGTTCAACAGAACGTTCGACAACAAAGCATTGGGCAATTTGCCATCAGGCGATCCTGGTATCATGGTTAACCTTGCCGACGTCCCTGGGCGGTGAACCTCCGAGACTCTCGATTGTTCCGGTATTTCCCGTAGCGGAGGCGGCAAGTACCCCAAACGGTGTGGGTGCTGGAAATGGCTGCGGACACTTTCTGGTGAACATGGTCGATAATTGCCCGGCCGGCATCCGGTATCTCTTTCTGGAATGGCAACCAAGAGAAGATTTTCATGGCCCATGTCGATGCAGGCGAGGTCCGGTTGGAGCGCTGCGCGCTCGACCATGTTGTAGAGGCGGCGCCGAAACTCCTGAGCGCCGCCACGGGGCCTACTATTCAGCCTCGTTGGCCGGGGCGGCGTTGAGGAGGCCGTATTTCGCCTCGCCGATCCTGCCCAAGAGATCGAGTTGCGTCTCCAGAAAGTCGATATGGCCTTCCTCGTCTTTCAGCAGATCCTCGAACAACTGCATGGTCACGTAGTCGCCCGTTTCGTGGCAGATTTCCCGCGACTTCTTGTAGGAGGTGCGGGCGTCGTATTCGCCGGCGAGATCGGATTCCAGCACTTCCTTGACGTTCTGTCCGATGCGCAATGGCGCAAGCGACTGTAAATTGGGATGGCCTTCCAGGAAGATGATCCGCTCGATGATCCTGTCGGCGTGATGCATCTCTTCGATCGATTCCTCGCGCTCTTTCTTGGCGAGCCGGGCAAACCCCCAATCGTCCAGCAAACGGTAGTGCAGCCAGTACTGGTTCACGGCGCCGAGCTCCAGAAACAGCGCCTCGTTAAGCCGCTCGATAATCTGTTTTTCGCCCTTCATGGCCTCTGCTCCCGTATTGGGACCGCAATCCGCGGACGCGGTCCAGGTGTGAAACGACATCCATGCCGTTCGCCTCCGAACGGGAATGGTAGTTTTCGGTCACCCGAATGATGGTTTCCACCACATTCGGAAAGCAGCCGCAACAGCGGCCGCGCTTTTGCAGCGCATGGTAGATTTTGGCCGGCACGATCAGGTTCCAGGGATCCTGGTCGAGCAACCGGATGATCGTCTGTTCGATCTCCTGCTCGGTGATGAGATTGCAGTGGCAAATCAGCATCTAAGGGTTCTGGCTGTTACTCGAAAACTCGAACGATTTGGCGACGCGCAGGCCGAGGGTGTGATAGTCGAGCTCGGAAACGCGCTGAAGGGCGTAGCCAGGCTGAGGTCGAGCCCGTTCTCGAATCCATAGCCACCGAAACCTGCACAAGCTTGTCCGTCGTCGACTCGCCCACGGTGTAGTCGAACTTTCGCAGCGATCCGGAGAGTTCGCCATGCCATGGCCCACTATAAAGCGCCACGCCCGACGTCAGGTAGAGGGCGTCGTCGTCCGTCCGCCGTAACTTTTGAAATAGGCAAGTTCGCGGTCATTGTAAGGGTCCTGCCGTTGCTGAGTTCGGTGTCCTTGGCGATGCTCGCCACATACCGGTTCTCGTCCGACAAGTCACCGCGCCCGGCGGCGAGATGACCGTACGCCAGATGGTAGGTCGGGCCGGTGAAAGCGGGAATGTCGAACCGTCGATCCCGCTACTGAAGACCTTGTCCGGCGCATCGAGGCTGTCCGAACCTTCGAAGGCGATGGCATCGGGCTTCATAACGAACACTGCGCGCTCGATCGATCCGGCTTGACCGACGAGGCCGTTGCCTGCGCGGCCACAGTCCCGAATTTTTCATTCAGTATTTCTTAGTGAACGGTTTTGCGCGAGGCGCGGTTCAGGATGTCGTCGATGGCGTCGCGCGGTATCGGCAGCAATTTGTGATCCAGCCGAGCCAGCGTTTCGGCAAAACTCCGCGCGGCTTGCGCGATTTCGCAGGCGAGCAGCGGGCAGGCCATGGCGCCGAGGCAGGTTTGCGCGGCTTCGGCGTTGCCGTGCTGCAGGCTGGCGATGAGGCCGAGCGTCAGGCATTCGTCGCGGCAGACATGATGCGCGTTGAAAGGGTAGCTCTTCAGCGGACAGGCGGCGCAGCGTCTGAGCGTTCGCACGAAATGCGCGAGTTCGGCCAGCGCGTGGCGGCCCTCCTCCGGGCCGAGCAGTTCCGCGTAAAGCGAATGGGTGAGTTCCCACGGCGCGACCGAGCCGGTGTCAAAACCCGCCATCCAGCGCCGATAGCCTTCGAGCACCAGCATTTCAGGGGGCCGCGCGAAATAGCAGTCTTGCTGCTCGGTAACAGTCGACATTCCTATCCTGCAATCGATCGGGTTCAAGGCCCAGACATCAAAGGACATGCTGCTTGGAGCGTTCCCCAGAATAGAAGATAGAACGAGAAAGTCAACATGTGAACAAAAAAATATATTAAAATCAATTATTTAGAACTAGTCTAAATTAGTCATGTTTTATCGACATGGAGCGAGGGCCCAATCTGGGGTCGCCGCATTCCACCGACAGAGCCGACGCGCTTCCGAAGCGCGGTGGATGTGGTTAGTCTGTCCGTCGCAGAGTCTGACTTGGAAGCGCAAATCACAATGACAGACGAACCGGGGACCGCCCCGGCATCCCCCTTTGCTCCGTTCAAGCATGAGACTTTTCGCGCGATCTGGCTGGCCAGCCTGTCGTCGAATTTCGGCGGGCTCATTCAGGCCGTCGGGGCGGCGTGGCTGATGACGTCGATAACCGATTCGGCAAGCATGGTGGCGCTGGTGCAGGCTTCGACGGCATTGCCGATCATGCTGTTTTCGCTGACGTCGGGAGCCATCGCCGACAGTTTCGACCGACGCGGGGTGATGCTGACGGCGCAGACCTTCATGCTGGCGGTGGCCGCCACGCTGGCTGTTTGCGCCTATTCGGATCTGCTGTCGCCCTGGCTGCTTTTGACATTCACCTTCCTGATCGGCTGCGGCGTGGCGCTGAACAATCCGTCATGGCAGGCGTCTGTCGGCGACATGATCCCCCGCGCCGATCTGCCTGCCGCGGTTGCCCTGAACAGCGTCGGCTTCAACCTGACGCGCAGCGTCGGGCCGGCTATCGGCGGACTGATCGTGGCGACGGCGGGTGCGGCGGCGGCCTTTGCCGTTAACGCGTTGAGCTATCTGCCGCTGCTGTTTGTGCTGGCGCGCTGGAAGCCGGACGCCAAGCCGGCATCGCTGCCGCGCGAAACGCTGCCGATGGCGATGACGGCCGGCCTACGCTACGTGGCGCTGTCGCCGAATATCGAAAAGGTCATGGCGCGAAGTTTCGTTTTCGGTTTTGCCGCGATCGCCATTCTGGCGCTGCTGCCGCTCGTCGCGCGCGATCTGCTGAACGGTGGGCCTCTCGTCTACGGGCTGATGCTCGGCGCGTTCGGCATAGGTGCTATCGCCGGCGCTTTCCTCGGCACAAGGCTCCATCGTCATCTGTCGGGCGAGGCGATCGTGCGCTGCGCATTCATAGGCTTCGCCGTCTGCGCGCTTGTTTGCGCGACCAGCCCGACCCCTTGGCTGACAGGCGGGTCGCTTCTGGTCGGCGGCGCAAGCTGGGTGCTCGCTCTGTCGCGCTTCAACGTGACGGTGCAGCTGTCGACGCCGCGCTGGGTCGTCGGACGCGCGCTCGCGCTCTACCAGACGGCGACGTTCGGCGGCATGGCGCTCGGAAGCTGGATCTGGGGCGTCATCGCCGAGCAGTACGGCGCGGACGCCGCGCTGCTGTCAGCCAGCATCCTGATGCTCGCCGGAGCGACGCTTGGGCTCGTGCTGGCGCTGCCAGAAGAAACCGCGCTCAGCCTCGATCCGCTGAACCGCTGGCGCGAGCCGCATCTGGCGCTCGATCTAAAACCTCGCAGCGGGCCGATCCTGATCATGATCGAATACAGGATCCGCGTGGAGGACACGTCCGAGTTTCTGGAGGTGATGGGTGAGCGCCGACGCATCCGCCGGCGCGATGGCGCTCGCAACTGGAGCCTCGCGCGCGATCTGGAAGATCCTGAACTTTGGATGGAAAGCTATCACACGCCGACCTGGACCGAATATGTCCGGCACAATCAGCGCGCCACGCACGCCGATGCGAGGGTCGGTGAAAAGCTGCGCTCGCTGCATTCCGGGGCCGAACCGCCGCGGGTTCGCCGCATGATCGAACGCCCGACGGACTGGTCGGCGCTGGTGGTCACCAAGCCGGTGATCGATCTTCCCTAATGGTTGGTCGGATCGTCTAGGGTTCGATCGAATAACCGGCCGCCCCGAGCGCGGCCACAAGCGCGCGGTGGCCGATCGTGGCATATTCGGCCGGCGGCGCCTTTGCCGGGTCCTGCTCGGCTTCGACCACGAACCAGCCCTCGTAGCCGACATCGGCGAAACGCCGAATCACGGGACCGAAGTCGATCGATCCGTCGCCGGGCACGGTGAACGCACCTTCGAGAACCGCGTCGAGAAAAGAGCTGCGGCCACGGTCGAGGCGGTCGATGACGGACCCGCGCACATCCTTGGTGTGAACATGGACGATGCGTGGCCCATGCTTTTCGATGACGCGCAGCACATCGCCGCCGGCGAACGCCATGTGGCCGGCGTCGTACAGCAGGCCGACGGCCTCGCCGGTGTGCTTCATCAGGAGATCGACATCGCTTTCGGTCTCGATCGCGGTCGCCATGTGATGGTGGAAGCCGAGCGGCACGCCCTGGTCGGCGCAATGTTCGGCAAAACGCGTCAGCCGGCGGCCATAGGTCCTGATCTGGTCTTCGGAGAGGCGGCGGCGCGCGTTCAGCGGCGCGCCGCGCTTGTTCTGGATCGTGCCGGCCGTTTCGCCATAGCAAAGACAGGCTGCGCCCAGTGCTTTGAAGAGATCGAGCTGCGGGGCGGCTTTGGCCATTTCGGCCGCGAGATCGTCGGGCGCGTCGAGCACCGTGCCGGAATACCATCCCGATGCGAGGCTGAGCTCGTGCGCCTTCAACACCGGAACAAGTTCGGCCGCGGTCTTTGGAAACTTGCCGCCGGTTTCGACGCCCGAAAAGCCGGCCGCGCGGCTTTCGCTAAGGCAAGTTTCGAGCGTCGTCTCCCCACCGAGTTCAGGAAGGTCGTCGTTGGACCACGCGATCGGAGCGATGCCCAATCTGGCTTTCATCAAAGGTCTCCGAGGATCAGGCGGCTTCCGGACCGTGGGACGGAAGCGGGCGTTGTTCGGGAAATCGGGTGATCGTTATCACTTTCCGGAATCATCTTCCAGACGCGCGAAGCGTCACGTCATGCGTTGGATTCACGATGGCGGAAACTTGCTTTTAAAGGCTGAAGAAGTAGCGGCCGATCAGCAGAGCGGCGATCACGGCGACAAGCGGCACAAGAGAGCCGATACCTACGCCGAACAGCGTCCGGCGGGGTTTGACCCCGACAGGCTTGGTTTCGTACCCATAGACAAAATCCCGACCGAGATTTTTCGTCATGTGGCGTCGCCCTCAACGATCGGGCAAAGGTTGCGCCGTTCGCGTTAACTTTCAGGTAAGAAACAGACTAAAATTTTACATTGGCCGGAGCGGTGAAGCGGCGCGGGAAGTTTTCGGGCTCCGTCAGGTCAGCCATTTGGATGTCAGCTTCAGCGACGCGCGAAAGACGTGACGCCCCTTGTCGTCCCTCACCTCGACCCAGAAATCCTGGATGTCCTCGTCGTGCGGCATGTCGCAGGCTATGCTGGGAAGTATGCCGATGGCCTCGTCGCGCATCTTGGCGGGCGTGGAACATTCCATCCCCTCATTGTCCCAGGAGAGATGGTCTCCGTCGTGAATGTCGAAATAGTAGCGTTGCATGACTGCTTCCTCGATATCGAACCATTGTGAGAGGACGAAGTTCCACAAAGGTGATAAAGTGTCGTCGGCGTCAGGAAATGCGCGTCCGGGCGAGAGGTTAGGCAAGAACGAGTTGCGAGTGAGTCATGACCGAACATGAGAAAGAACCGGCGCAGCCGATTGAGAGCGCAGGCCGGGGCGTTCGAAATTCCCGGCAGGATATCGATGTCGACAGGCATCTGGCGTCGCGCAAGGCGGTGCGGGATCTTTTGGCGCGACCGAACATATTCGTCAGTTCGCGGCGGTTTGCAGGCGGGGGCATGGCCTCTGCCCGCGTCCTCGTTCATGGAGAATATTACGACGTGAACGACAAGCAACTCGCCCAGCTTCGCCAAGGCCTGTCGCCCGCCGAACTGATGCTCGAGCCGGCGAGCGACGACATTTAGATCTCCCCGCCCGGCCGCCCGCAAGCTGCTAGCGCATCAGTCCCGCCGCCCGAAGCGCATCCTCGATGACCTTGCCGATGCCGGCCGGTCGAGGCGTGGTCGGCTCTGCTTCCGCGCGCTCCGGTTTCGGTTTGCTCTTTCTGGCTGCAGCCATGTCGATGAGCGTCTGCGCGTCGGATCTTGCCGACGATTTCCTGGCCGTCCCGGATTTCGCCGCCGACAGGCCCCAAAAGCCGACGATGCGGAGCGTCGAGGAGATGCCGACGTCGAGCATATAGGGCCCGGCCGCGCCTAAACCGCCGTCGCCCGTGACTTTAAGCGGCGTGCCGTGACCCATTCCGCCAATGCTGTAGGCCTCGATGGCGTCGCGGCCCTTCGCATCCCGCCAGACCCGCCGTGAATGGCCGTCGACGGTTTCGGTCGCGGACGGCGCCGCCTTCACGCCGTGCAGCTTGCGCCATTGCGAGACGATCGCATCCATGTTCGACGGGGCGACGGTGCGGTCAGCGCCGCCATGCCAGATCGAGAGAGTGGGCCAGGGCCCTTCATGTTTCGAAGCGCCGCGAACCAGCGCCTGAAGTTCGGGTTCCGATGGAAGCCCATGCCCGCGCATCCGGTCGAACGCTTCGGGAACCGTGGTTGCGCAGCCATGCGGCAGGCCGGCGATGATCGCGCCGCCGGCGAATGTTTCGGGATAGGCGGCCAGCATGGTGGACGCCATGGCGCCGCCCGCCGACAGGCCAGTGACGAAAATGCGCTTGCGGTCGAGCCCATGCTTTACGGCCAGCGTCTCGATCATCTGGCGGATGGACAGCGCCTCGCCGAAGTCGCGCTTGGTGTCGGCGGCCACGAACCAGTTGAAGCAGAGATTGGCATTGTTGGCGCGCTGCTGTTCGGGATAGAGCACGGCGAAGCCGTTGCGGTCGGCGAGATCGGACCAGCCCGAGCCGCGATCATAGGCCGCCGCATCCTGAGTGCAGCCGTGTAGTACGACCACCAGCGGCGCGCCATCCGGAAGATCGTCCGGAATGAAGGTGCGGGCGCGCAGCGCGCCGGGGTTCGAGCCGAAATCCGTCAGGTCCGAAAGGCGATTGCCAGTCTGGCCGCCCACACTGCGGCTCGGGCCCGGACGAGGGCGAAAGGCGGAAAGACGGCTGATCGTGTCGGAAATATTTCTCATGGGAAATCCTTTGAAGGCGCTGCCGGATGGCGCGGCTGGTCACTAACGCAGGCCTAGCACGATCGTTGCTGCACTGCACAATAAAGTCTGGCAATGCAACATTCCCCGCGTTTGCGTATCATGTGGGGCCTTATCCGCCGGGTTTTTGGCGCTGGTCAAGAAAAGGTGATGAGGCTCGTCAAAAGCCGGAACCTTTGTATGGCCAGACGATTAGGCGGGATCGTCACAAGAACAATGGAGACCGGCATGGCCAAGGAAAAAACGCTCGAAGATCTCTTCCACGATACGCTTAAAGATATCTACTACGCCGAACGGAAAGTCCTGAAAGCTTTGCCGAAAATGGCGCGCGGCGCGCAATCCCCGGACCTGAAAGCAGCGTTCGAGAAGCACAAGAGCGAGACCGAGGTGCATGTCGAGCGGTTGCAGCAGGTTTTCGAGCTGTTGGGCAAGCGGCCGGCCGCCAAGACCTGCCCGGCCATCGACGGAATCGTCGAAGAGGGCGAGGAAATTCTGGAGGAATACAAGGGTACGGCCGCTCTCGACGCCGGTCTGCTCGCAGCCGCTCAGGCGGTCGAGCACTACGAGATCACGCGCTACGGCACGCTCAAGCGCTGGGCGACCAATCTCGGAATGAAAGACGCTGTCACGTTGCTCGACGCGACGCTGCAGGAAGAGGCCAAGACCGACGAGGATTTGACGGTGCTGGCTGACGCAGCGGTCAACAGCAAGGCAATGAAAGCCAAAGCGGCCTGATAGGCCCCCTTTCAAGTCTTGGCTTGTCAAAGCGCCCCGCGACGATTTCGCGGGGCGCTTTATTTCGTCGCTTAGTAGTCCTTTTCGAAGAACAGGCCGAGGCTGGAATCGCCGTCCGAGCCGATTGCTCCCCGCGCTTTCAGATCCTCGGTGATGTCGAGATTGATGGTGCCGCGGGTCGAGCCGGCGCCTCCCGCCTCGACCCCCAGATAGATGTTTTCCTGGATGTAGCGCCCGGCGCGCACGGCGGCATTGCCCTCGCTGTCGGTGACCACGTCGAGGTCGTCCAGCCCTGTCGCGGCGCGCAGGCTGCCGAGAAGCGAGGTGTTGGAGCCGCCGGCGAGTTCGGAAGCCGCCGCCGCAAGCTGCGCGATTTGCAGGGGCGACAGTTCGTTCAGGCCGCGCCGGAAAATCAGCCGCGCAAGCACCTCGTCCTCCGGCAATTGCGGCTGCGAGGAAAACGAGATGTCGAGGTCGGAGACGCGGCCGCTGACCGTGATGAAGACGGTGATGTCGTCTTCTCCCGCCGAGCGGGCGACCAGATTGACGAACGGGTCGAGGTCGCCGACCAGCGTCACGGTTCCCTCGTCGAAGGTGATGCGCTGGCCGAGGATCGATAGCCGTCCGCGGATAAGTTCGAACGCCCCGACCGGCTGCACGTCGGTCACCGGCCCGGTGAGGCGAACCGTGCCGCCGACTTCGGCGTCGAGCCCGCGTCCGCGAATGAAGACCTGGTTGAGCGCGTTGACCGCGATGTCGAGCCTCACGACGCTGGGACGAGCGCCCGGCACCGGCGTTCCATCATTGGCTTTGGCGCGCGCCAAAGTGGCGGCGACTTCCGGCGGGGGACGGATATGCTTAACGTCGATGGCGGCCGCGCCGCCGCCAAGCGTT
>JBGTLX010000402.1:0-2141 GCA_041743855.1 Rhizobiaceae bacterium
AGATGCATCAGGTTCCACGTCATGATCGTCGTGTTGCGTTGGGTAAAGTCATTGTCGAAGCCGACCCTGCTGCCGTCGTCCTTTTTGTCGCCGTAGGACGGGCCTGGTCCGGCCTCTCCGATCCAGCCGCAATCGGCCTGAGGCGGAATGGTGTAGCCGAGATGCGACAGAGCGTAGCTGATGGTCATGGCGGCATGCTTGATGCCGTCCTCGTTTCCGGTGATGACGCTGCCCGCAACCTTGCCATAGTAGATCGACTGCCCCTTGTCGTTGAGCAGGCCTGACATGCCATAGAGCCGCTCGATCAGCACGCGGCAGACCGAGCTTTCCTCGCCCAGCCACAGCGGCGTGCCGATGACAAGAATGTCAGCTGCCTTCACCTTGTCCCAGAGTTTCGGCCAGTCGTCGTGATCCCAGCCGTGTTCTGTCATATCCGGCTGCACGCCCGGCGGAATTGTCTGGTCGAGCATATGCACGTGTTCGACCGTGACACCGGCGCGCTCCATCATGTCACCTGAGACTTCCAGCAAAAGTTGGGTGTGACTGTCGCCCGCTTTGCGCTTGAGCGAAGTATTTATGAACACCGCCGAGAGGCCTGAAAAGTCGATCGTGTTCTCGGCGCAGAGCCGTGCCTGCTGTGAGCTCAGTGGCATAACGGTTCCTTCATTCGGCTAGAATGCGTTGAGGCCATGAATGCCGATCTATTGGCCTCTGATTTTGCAGCCCATTTCCTGCAACCTGCCGGCCCGAAGATAGGCCGTTGCCGGCGATCCTGGTGTCCAAAATTGAACACCCGGGGACGCGGATTGTCGCTACCGTTATATGTCGCGCGACGTTTGCCGACGAAGAGCGAACGGTCAGCCAAAACGTAACTCCCGCTCGTGCGACCGCCCAACGTCGGGTGATGGCCTTCTGCGTTTCAAGGTGTTTCTCATGTACCGTATCGCTTTATCGTGGATCGTTATCCTGCTTGGAGTGGCCTTCGCCGGGGGCGGCGCCTATCTCATCGTTCTTGGCGGTTCCTGGTACTATGTAGCGGCAGGCGTAGCGCTGGCGACTTCCGGTTGGGCGCTGTTCTCGCGCAAGCAGTCGGGCCTTTCAACCTTTGGGCTGGTTCTGCTCGGCACCCTCGCCTGGAGCCTATGGGAGGTTGGTCTCGACTGGTGGGCCTTGTCGGCGCGTGGAACTTTGCTCATCGGGATCGGCGCCTTGTTGTTGCTGCCGCCCATGGTGCGTTCGCTCCATGCTCCTGATGTCGGCTGGGCAAGGTACCGAATGAGCAGCGGCATCCTGGCCGCTGCGCTCGCCCTCAGCGCGATTGTCGGCATCTATTCGATGTTCCAGAACCCGCACGATCGAGCAGGGACGTTTTCCGACGATCAGATGGCCGCCACAAATGCCGTCGAGACCATTGTGCCCGATGGCGAGTGGCACGCCTATGGGCGAACGGCTGCCGGTCGGCGCTATTCTCCGCTCGATCAGATCACGCCATACAATATCGACCAGCTCAAGGTCGCCTGGACCTACCACACCGGTGATGTCCGTGGGCCGAACGACCCGGGTGAGGCGACCTACGAGGTCACGCCTCTGATGATCGATGGCACTGTCTATATTTGCACGCCGCACAGTCTCGTCATTGCGCTCGATGCGGTGACCGGTGAGCAGAAGTGGAAATTCGATCCGCATCTGAAGCAGACGGCCAAGGAGACCACCCAGCATTTGACCTGTCGCGGCGTCTCCTATTTCGACGGGTCTGCGGTTCCGGCCCAGCCGTTAGGAGAGCAGCCGGCCGACACAGTCGTCGCGCCATCTGGGCAGCAGCCGGCAGCGGGTTCCGCTGCCAGCGATGGCGAGGACGATCTCGTAGCCAAAAGCGTGGCCGAAGTGACTACGCAAGCTGCCGGCGTTCCACAGAACGTCGTCACCGGCCAGGCCGAGAAGGGCGCGCCCAATCCGAGGGTCGACCGCGAGGACGTGACGAGAACCGGATCGGTTTCGGTCGACTGCGTCAAACGACTATTCGCGCCGACTTCTGATGGCCGTCTCATATCGATCAGCGCCGAAACCGGCAAGATTTGTCCCGGCTTTGGCGGCGACGACGGCACCATCAATCTGTGGGCCAACATGCCGAACATCACGCT
>JBGTLX010000403.1:0-11746 GCA_041743855.1 Rhizobiaceae bacterium
TAGACGAGGTCGTTCCAGTCGGGGATCTGGTTGTGGATCGGGCAGCCGGTCGGGCCATGGCAGAAAGGCACGCCGCAATCCATACAGCGGGCGGCCTGTTTGCCCACTTCCTGATCCGACATGGGCAGCGTGAACTCGCGAAAATGCCGGATGCGGTCGGACGCAGGCTGGTACTTGTGCACCTGCCGGTCGATTTCGAGAAAACCTGTAATGTTGCCCATTCCTAACCTATTCTTCTGTAGTTGGTTGCGAATGCAGCCAATTCTCGACCCTCAGTCCAGGCGCTCGTGAGAAAGCGCGGTCATCGGTGACCAGCGTCGCTTCAAGCGCCAGCGCATGCGCTGCAATGAACAGGTCATTAGGGCCCATGGGTTTGCCCTGCTTCTTAAAGATAGCGCGCAAGCGCCCGTAATGTTTGTCTGCTGGCCCTTGCAGCGGAAGAACGGCCAGCGACCCCAAGACCCGCTCGACTTGTTGTCGAAGTCGATGGCTATCTCTGAGTTCCATGCCAAACGCCATCTCCGCACTCACAACGACGCTCGTAGCGACGTTGGCCTGTCCGACTGCAGCAATTCTTGACCCTATTTTCCTAATGGATTGGCAGCCAGATCAGACACCGCGTTCGTGTCGAAGAGATAAAGCGTCACAGTTTGACATCGTCGAGTGGCAGCAAATCTTCGTCCGTGATTTCGGGCATCCAATCTTCTTCGGGCAACGGTTCGAGTGAAGCCAGCACTTCCAGAAGTGACTGCTTCTTTCAGATTGGCGTCAATTTCAGCGCGCCTCCATCTATCTTTTCAATCAACACCTCGGCACCTTCAAGCTCGAACTCTTTCGGTATCCTGACGGCCTGGCTGCGCCCGTTGCGGAACAGCCGCGCTGTACGCTTTTCCATCTCATTATCATGCGCATTCATCGGGATCTCCATCCGGCATATGACTTAGCATGTGCCAACTTCTTCCCAATTTCAAATCGGCGGAAACCAAGGACCCCAATACCAATAAGCGAGTCCCAAAACCGCACCCAGCACCAATATCTCTGCTCCCACGTCACCGTTTACGACATAGACCAAAGCCGGTAGCAACACAGCGATCAAGATCGAAATCAGGATATGCAGACGCGACAGGGTGTTCACTCCGCTGCCACCCCCATCCTCGACCGTTCCATCTCAATCAGCGCGCGGCGGTATTCGACCGGCATGACCTTGCGGAATTTCGGCCGAAAGCTCGTCCAGTCATCGAGGATCTGCTTCGCCCGCGTTGAGCCGGTGAAGTGCATGTGGTTCGAGACGAGTTGAACCAGACGTTCCTCGTCGTGTTTGGTCATGTCGCCCGACACGTCGACACGGCCCTTGTGGTCGATGTCTCCGCCATGATGGTGGAGTTTTTCGAGCAGATAGTCTTCCTCGGGCACCGGCTCCAGTTCAACCATCGCCATGTTGCAGCGCTCGGCGAAATCGCCGGCCTCGTCGAGCACATAGGCGACGCCGCCCGACATGCCCGCAGCAAAGTTGCGTCCAGTTCGGCCGATGACGACAACGACGCCGCCTGTCATGTATTCGCAGCCATGGTCGCCGACGCCTTCGACGACGGCCGCCGCGCCCGAATTGCGCACGGCGAAGCGCTCGCCGGCGACGCCGCGGAAATAGCACTCGCCCTCGATCGCACCGTAAAGCACCGTGTTGCCGACGATGATCGACTCCTCGGCGACGATCCTGGCGTTGTCCGCCGGCTGGATGATGATGCGGCCGCCGGACAGGCCTTTGCCGACGTAGTCGTTGCCGTCACCGACCAGTTCGAGCGAGATGCCCCGCGCCAGGAACGCGCCGAAGGACTGGCCGGCCGTGCCGGTCAGCTTTATCGAGATCGTGTCGTGCTTCAACCCCTTGTGTTTGTAGCGCTTCGCGACTTCGCCGGACAGCATCGCCCCGACCGAACGGTCGACGTTGCGGATGTCGGCCTCGATCCGCACCGGGAGTCGAGATTCGAGCGCCGGCATCGCCTGCTCGATCAGCCGGCGGTCGAGCACATCGTCGATCGGATGTTTCTGGCGCTCGGTCCAGTGCGTGGATTCCCTGGGCGCGTTGGGCTTGTGGAATATTTTCGAAAAATCCAGGCCCTTCGCCTTCCAGTGATCGATCAGCGCGCGTCGTTCCAGGAGGTCCGTATCGCCGATAATCTGGTCGATATGGGTGAATCCCATCTCCGCGAGCAGCGCCCGAACCTCCTCGGCGACGTAGAAAAAGAAGTTGATGACGTGCTCCGGCGTGCCCTTGAAACGCTTGCGCAACACGGGATCCTGGGTGGCGACGCCGACCGGGCAGGTGTTGAGATGACATTTGCGCATCATGATGCAACCGGCGGCGATCAGCGGCGCCGTGGAGAAGCCGAACTCGTCCGCGCCGAGGAGCGCGCCGATAACGACATCGCGACCGGTGCGCAGGCCGCCATCGACCTGCAACGCCACGCGCGACCGCAGGCCGTTCAGCACCAGCGTTTGATGCGTTTCGGCGAGCCCCATTTCCCAAGGGCTGCCGGCATGCTTGAGCGAGGTCAGCGGCGATGCGCCGGTGCCGCCATCATAGCCTGAGATGGTGATGTGGTCCGCGCGCGCCTTCGCCACACCCGCCGCAACGGTGCCGACGCCGACTTCCGACACCAGCTTGACCGAGACAGCGGCCGCCGGGTTGACGTTCTTCAGATCGTAGATGAGCTGCGCCAGATCCTCGATCGAATAGATGTCGTGATGCGGCGGCGGCGAAATCAGGCCGACGCCCGGGGTCGAGTGACGCGTCTTGGCGATGGTCGCATCGACCTTGTGGCCGGGCAATTGGCCGCCCTCGCCGGGCTTGGCGCCCTGCGCCACCTTTATCTGCATCATGTCGGAATTGACGAGGTATTCCGCCGTCACGCCGAAACGCCCCGACGCCACCTGCTTGATCGCCGAGCGTTCGGGGTTCTTGCCCCCGCCCGGCAGTGGCAGATAGCGGTCCGGCTCCTCGCCGCCCTCGCCCGTGTTCGACTTGCCGCCGATCTGGTTCATGGCGCGGGCAAGCGTCGAATGCGCCTCGCGCGAAATCGAGCCGAACGACATCGCGCCGGTGGAGAAACGCTTGACGATTTCGGCGGCCGGCATGACCTGATCGAGGGCGACCGGAATGCGGCCGGTCTCTTCCGCCTTTTTGATCCGGAACAGCCCGCGAATGGTCTGCGCCCGCGCCGTCTCGCTGTCGATCTGGGCGGAAAACTCCTTGAACGTCTCCCACGAGCCCTTGCGCACCGCATGCTGCAACGTCGCCACCGCGTCGGGCGACCAGATATGGGCCTCACCGCGCATCCGGTAGAGATACTCGCCGCCGACTTCGAGCGCGTTGCGCAAGACCGGGTCTTCGCCGAACGCGTCGCCGTGACGGCTGACCGTCTCCATGGCGACCTCGTCGAGGCCAACGCCCTCGATCATCGTCGCCGTCCCCGTGAAATATTGCTGGACGAAGTCGGACTTCAGCCCGATCGCGTCGAAAATCTGCGCGCCGCAATAGGACTGATAGGTCGAGATGCCCATCTTGGACATGACCTTCAGAATGCCCTTGCCGATCGACTTGCTGTAGCGCGCGACCGCTTCGCGGGCGTCCACCTCGGCCGGCAGTTCGCCGCGCTGATGCATGTCGGTCAGCGTGTCGAAGGCAAGGTAGGGGTTGATCGCCTCGGCGCCGTAGCCGGCGAGGCAGCAGAAATGATGCACCTCGCGCGGCTCGCCGGATTCGACCACCAGACCGACCGAGGTGCGCAGGCCCTTGCGGATCAGATGATGGTGAACGGCGGCGGTGGCGAGCAGCGCCGGAATGGCGATCCGGTCCGGGCCGACCTGACGGTCGGACAGGATGATGATGTTGTAGCCGCCGGCGACAGCCGCCTCGGACCGGTCGCAGAGCCGCTCGATCGCGCCCGCCATGCCGGCCGCACCCTCATTGGCCGCATAGGTGACGTCGAGGGTTTTTGTGTCGAAACGGTCCTCGGTGTGGCCGATCGAGCGGATTTTTTCCAGGTCGCCATTGGTCAGGATCGGCTGGCGAACCTCCAGCCGCTTCTTGCGCGACGAGCCGACCAGATCGAAGATGTTCGGCCGCGGCCCGATGAACGAGACCAGGCTCATCACCAGCTCCTCGCGGATCGGATCGATCGGCGGATTGGTGACCTGCGCGAAATTCTGCTTGAAATAGGTGTAGAGCAGCTTGGACTTGTCTGACATGGCCGAGATCGGCGTATCGGTGCCCATTGAGCCGACCGCTTCCTGGCCGGTCGTGGCCATCGGCGACATCAGAAGCTTGGTATCTTCCTGGCTGTAGCCGAAGGCCTGCTGGCGATCGAGCAGCGACACGTCCTTGCGCAGCGCGCGCGGCTCCACCGGCTTCAGATCTTCCAGAATGAGTTGCGTGTTGGCGAGCCAGGTTTTGTAGGGATGCTGGGTCGCGATTTCGGACTTGATCTCGTCGTCGGAAACGATGCGACCCTTTTCGAGGTCGATCAGCAGCATCTTGCCCGGCTGCAGCCGCCACTTCTTGACGATGTTCTCTTCGGGGATCGGCAGCACGCCCGCTTCCGACGCCATGATGACGCGGTCGTCGTCGGTGACCATGTAGCGCGCGGGCCGCAGGCCGTTGCGGTCGAGCGTCGCGCCGATCTGGCGGCCATCGGTGAAGGCGACCGCGGCCGGACCGTCCCACGGCTCCATGAGCGCGGCGTGATATTCGTAAAACGCCTTGCGGTCGCCATCCATGGACTTGTTGCCGGCCCAGGCTTCCGGGATCAGCATCATCATCGCGTGGGTCAGCGAATAGCCGCCTTGCCACAGGAATTCGAGCGCATTGTCGAAGCAGGCCGTGTCCGACTGGCCTTCGTAAGAGATCGGCCACAGCTTCGAAATGTCGTTGCCGAACAGCTCGGAATCGACCGAGGCTTGGCGCGCCGCCATCCAGTTGACGTTGCCGCGCAGCGTGTTGATCTCGCCATTATGCGCGACCATGCGATAGGGATGCGCCAGCTTCCATGACGGGAAGGTGTTGGTGGAAAACCGCTGGTGGACGAGGATCAGCGCCGTCTCGAAGCGCGGATCGGTCAGGTCGCGGTAGTAGGCGCCGACCTGATAGGCCAGGAACATGCCCTTGTAGACGATGGTGCGGGCCGACAGCGACACGACGTAGAAGCCGTTGTCGCGGCCTTGCGTCTCCTGATAGATGCGCCCCGAAATGACCTTGCGCAGCACGTAGAGCCGGCGCTCGTAATCGTCGTCGGTTTCGGTATCGGCGCTGCGGCCCAGAAAAACCTGCCGGTGGACCGGCTCCGACGCGGCGATGCCGGGCGCCTTGGACAAAGACGAATTGTCGACCGGCACGGTGCGAAAACCGATTAGCGGCTGGCCTTCCGAGCGCGCGACCTCGGCGATGATGTCCTCGATATGGGCCTGCATGGCCGGATCGCGCGGCATGAAGACGTGGCCGACGGCGTAGTGTCCGGGCGCGGGAAGCTCGATGCCCTCGGCCGCCATCTCCTCACGGAAGAAGCGATCCGGGATCTGGACGAGCACGCCGGCGCCGTCGCCCATCAGCGGATCGGAGCCGACCGCGCCGCGATGCGTCAGATTGTCGAGCATCTTCAGCCCGTCGGAGACGATCTGGTGCGACTTGACGCCCTTCATCTGGACGATGAAGCCGACGCCGCAGCCGTCATGCTCGCGGCGTGGGTCGTACAGGCCCTGGGCAAGCGGAAGTCCAATGTGTTTGACGGTGGACGCATTCACCCGAGCGGCGGGCGCTTGCTCCGTCGTCAATGATGGCGTCCTGCTCTTCATCGCCTTTCCTCCATTCACCATTGCCACCTGTGCGATGCGGCAATCTTCTGCTGTCGCGCGTCCCCTCATCTCCTAGGCCGCCGCCAAGCGTCTCGTAGCGGAGCCACATGAAAACGAAAAGTCCGATGCGCGCATCGCTTCGGGGCTATCAGCATACGCCAAATGCCGACAGCATCGCACCGATAAATAAGACAGCAATACTGTCCTAAATTTCTATCGCAGATTTTCCGTCGCCGCACAAGCGGATACGCAAAGAATTGTCCTGACACGCGACCGAAAATTACGCCAAACGGCATCTATACGACTTTTTCCTTTTTTCGGGCCTCTGCTCGGTTTCCTGCCGCACCCTCCGGTCGATCCCTGGCACTTGATATGCCTGGAGAAAGCCGTCCAAGGTCTGCGACACGTCCAACTCGAAACTCCCGGGAAAAACATGTTCTTTGCATCAGACAATTGGGCCGGCGCGCATCCGAAAATCGCCGCCGGACTTTCCGCCAACGCCGCCGGCTTCGAGCCGGCCTATGGCGGCGGCGCGCTGGACACGGCGATCAACGCGACGTTTTCGCGCATCTTCGAGCACGATACGGCGGTGTTCTTCGTCGGCACCGGGACGGCTGCCAACGCGCTGTCGCTGACCTCCGTCAACAGGCCGGGCGGCATTTCCTTCTGCCATCGCGAATCGCATGTCATGGAGGACGAATGCGGCGCGCCGGAATATTTCATGGGCGGCTCGCGCCTCTATGCTGTCGACGGCGCGCTGGGGCGCATCGATCCCGGCAAGCTCGAAACCGCCATCGGCCATTTCGTGCCCGAATTCGTCCATGCCGGCCGGCCGATGGCTATTTCGATCACGCAGGCGACCGAGGTCGGAACGGTTTACGGCCTCGACCAGATCGACGCGATCTCGACCATCGCAAAAAGCCACGGCCTGCCCCTGCACATGGACGGCGCGCGCTTCGCCAATGCGCTGGTAGCGCTGAAGACGACGCCGGCCGAAATGACGTGGAAGCGCGGCGTCGACATCGTTTCGTTCGGCGGCACCAAGAATGGCTGCTGGTGCGCCGAGGCGGTCATCCTGTTCGACCTCGACCGCGCCAACGACTTCGCCTTCATCCGCAAACGGGCTGCTCAATTGTTTTCGAAGTCGCGCTTCATCGCGGCGCAGTTCGAGGCCTATTTCGACGGCGATTTGTGGCTGGAGACGGCCACCCATGCCAACGCCATGGCCGCGCGGCTGGCTGATGGGATCAGGGCTTCGAAAAGCGTTCGGCTGGCATGGGAACCGCAGGCCAACGAGGTTTTTGCGATCACGGAAACGCAGACGATGGAAGCCTTGCAGGGCAAGGGCGCGCGGTTCTACGACTGGCGCGCGCCGCATGGTTTCGACGGCGGGATCGGGCCGGACGAAAAGCTTTGCCGCTTCGTCACAAGTTTTGCCACGACCGAAGAAGAGGTGGGCCGGTTCGGCGGCCTCATCGGCGCGTAAACCGCCGAGATTTCGCACCCCTCTGTCCTGCCGGACAGAGGGGTGTTGACTCTCATGTAAAATAGCGGCGGGATCGCTCCCGTCGCTATTGCCCCAGCCAGAAAGCCGGATCAGTTCGCCGTCTTGGCTTCGATCTGCCTGGCCTTGCCGCCGGCTGCCGTGATCTCGATCCGGCGCGGCTTCAGTTCCTCGGGAACGTTGCGCTTCAGATCGATGTGGAGCAGGCCGTTCTTCAGCGCGGCGCCCAAAACCTCGACATGATCGGCAAGCTGGAAGCGGCGCTCGAAGGAGCGCGCGGCGATGCCGCGGTAAAGCACTTCCGCGCCGTCCTTGTCGGCCTCGTCGCCGCGCTCGCCCTTGACGGACAGCACGTTACGGTGCGCCTCGATGGCAATCTCGGCGTCCGAGAAGCCGGCGACCGCCATCGAGATGCGATAGGAATCATCGCCGGTGCGCTCGATGTTGTAGGGCGGGTAGGTCTGGCCGCTATCGGGCTGTGCGAGCGTGTCCAGCATGGTGAACAGCCGGTCGAAACCGACGGTCGAACGATAAAGCGGTGAAAAATCGACGTGACGCATTGTGTTCTCCTTAGAGCAACGTGGTTTGCGTGTGATCCTGCGGCGACCCCGAATGGCGTTCGACTGGGATCAGCGGCCCCGATTTCGGCTGCCGCACCGATAATTTGGGAGCCGATTCGCGGCTTTTCAAGAATTCACCCGCGCGAAAACCACTTTTTTCGATGAACGGAGAATGAACCGCGCTTTCGGTCGTTGTTCAGGTCGAGGCTGGTAATTTGTCCTCAACATCAGAAACAGCGTTGCGGACTGCTTGCAACGCATCGAGGCCGAGCCGGGTGTAACGTCCCTTCCTCCCGGATCGACAGAGGCCGGAAAGTCGCCCCAACAGGTGGCTTCCGGCCTCTCCACATCTGGGCGTATTGATATTCACGCCATGCCGGCCGGCAAATGGCGGCTTTCTGCGCTTCCGATGCTCACGTAACCAAAAGTACGCTCCGCTTCGGTTTTCGAAACCCACCATTTTCGACTCGGCCTGACCCGAATCTTAACACACACCCTACCCCCGATGACTGATTGAATTTCTTTGCTTTTCCCCCCGCCGCTTCTTATCACGATGCGCGTGAAAGCAGACGATGCGCATATGGAAAACTTGTTCCACGTCATTCAGGGCAACCCGACCCCGGAAAATGGGTCCGGCGGCTATTTGACCGCGCGCGACGGGAAGAAAATCCGCTATGCCTGCTTCGGCGCGGCCGGCCGGCCTTTGAACGGAACCGTCGTCATTCTTCCCGGCCGCAACGAATGCATCGAGAAATATTTCGAGGTGGTGCGCGATCTGTCCATACGCGGCCTTGGCTCGGCGATCATGGATTGGAGGGGACAGGGCGGCTCGTATCGGCTGATGGCCGACAAACATCGCGGCCACGTCAAGAGCTTCTTCCATTACACGCTCGACCTCGACCAGTTTTTCGAAGAGATCGTGCTGCCCGATTGCCGCGGTCCCTATTACGTGCTGGCGCATTCGACCGGCGCGCTGATCGCCCTTCTCGGCTCGCATTCCATGGTCAATCGCGTCCGACGCATGGTTCTGGTGGCCCCATTCCTGGCCTTCAACGGGCTGCCCTTTTCGATGAAGACGACGCTGCGGCTGACGACAGCTTTATGCTGGGTCGGCCTGGGCGGTCTCTATGCCGCCTGGGGGCCGCGTGAGGCGACGCCGTTCGACTTGAACAAATTGACCACGGACCCGGCGCGCTACAGGCGCAACAGCCGTCTCTATGACACTTATCCGCAACTGGCGCTGGGAGGCCCCACCGTGGCGTGGGTGCGGGCCGCCTGCCAGGCGGCGGCCGTCGTGCAGAAGCCCGAATTCATGGCCGGCATTCAGGTTCCGATCCTGTTCATCGGCGCGGGCGCCGAAGAGGTGGTCTCGACGCAGGCCGCTGTCGAATACGCCAAAAGACTGCGCGGCGGATCCCTGCTGATGATCGATGGCGCGCGCCACGAGATTCTGCAGGAGGCGGATGTGTTTCGCGAACAGTTTTTCGCGGCCTTCGACGCCTATGTGCCCGGCACCGAGGAAGCGCTCGCCTGAGGGCCTTTCGATAGTCTGCTCTGGCGGCCAACTGACACGATTTTCCCCGCTTCCGGTGCTCAACCAGCGTGCAGAACCTTCATGGCCGCTTCGTGCAGTTTGGCCGTGGCCGCGGCGACGATGTCGCCCCCCGTCTCAGCCGGTCCCCCGTTCCAGTCGGTAATCACGCCGCCGGCAGCCTCGATGATGGGGATCAGCGCCACGATGTCGTAGGATTGCAGGCCGGTTTCGACAACCAGATCGACATTGCCGGCGGCAACCATCGCATAGCCGTAGCAGTCGGTGCCGTAGCGCGCCAGCCTGACCGACTTTTCCAGCCGGTCGTAGGCCTCGCGCCGTCCCGCCCGAAACATCGCGGGCGTCGTCGTGCAGAGCGTCGCGTCCTTGAGCGCCGCGGTCTTTCTGGTGACCAGCGGCATATTTCCCGCCGGACCTTCGTACCAGGCGCGCCCTGCCGAAGCGGCGAACAACTCGCCGGTAAAGGGCTGCGCCATCATGCCTGCGACCGCGTTGCCGTCAGCGGTCAGCCCGACCAGCGTTCCCCAGAGCGGAATACCGGAAATGAAGGAGCGCGTCCCGTCGATCGGGTCGATGACCCAGATGTGGCGGCTCTCGATGTTCTCCGACCCGAACTCCTCGCCCAGAATGCCATGGCCAGGAAATTCGCTCCGGATGAGCGCCCGGATGACACGTTCCGCCTCGCGGTCGGCCTCGGTGACGGGATCGAATCCGGTGGCGAGCTTGTTGGCGACGTCGAGTTGGCGTCGGAATCGGGGCAGGGTTTCGTGGGATGCGGCCAGCGCGATCTTTCGCATGAACTCAGCCGAAATGTCCAAATTCGTGTCCCTAAACTGTTGCGCGAATGCCACTGTGGTCGCGATAACGGCCTTTTGCACATCAGAGTGAATTAAAAAAGCCTGAAGGCGGTTGACATTTGTGCATCGCACAATAATTTTGTTCTCGGACGGGTTTTTCCTGTCCATGCCCTCCTTGGGCGTTTCCTCCCTAGACTTCGACCGCGTCGGTAACCCGATGCGGTCTTTTTTTGGAGCGCGCCGCAAAGACTTCGGAGCGGCTATTCGGCAGCGATCGGCAGCCCGACAAAATGATAGTCAGGCATGGCCATGAGATCGGCCGAGAGCCGCGACAAATCGTCGGCCAGCGCGTCGAAGCCCGACGATTTCTGAAATGTTCGCTCATTCATGTATAGCCCGCGATTGACCTCGATCTGCAAGGCATGCACGCCGCGCGCCGGGCGGCCGTAATGCTCGGTGATGAAGCCGCCGGCATAGGGCTTGTTGTGGGCAACGGTGTAGCCCATGGCGATCAACAGGCCGATCGCGGTTTCGGTCAGTGCGGGCGCAGCAGCCGCGCCGAACCTGTCGCCGACGATGAAGTCGGGCCTGACGCCGGTTTCGCCGATGCGGATGCTGGCCGGCATGGAGTGGCAGTCGACGAGCACGGCATAGCCGAACAGAGCTTGGGTGCGGGCCAGCAGGCGCTTCAGGGTTTCGTGATATGGCTTGTAGGTGTGCTGGATGCGCGCCAGCGCCTCGGCCAGCGGCAATCTCTGGGCATAGATGTCGAGGCCCTCGCCAACGAGTTTAGGCACCGTGCCGAGCCCGCCTGCAACGCGCGCCGACCGGATGTTGGCGAAGGACGGCACCGGTTCGGCAAACATCCGCGGGTCGAGTTCCCAGGGTTCGCGGTTGACGTCGAGATAGGCGCGCGGAAAGTTGGCGGCGAGCATCGGCGCGCCCAGCGCCACGGCCGCGCCGAAAAGCTCGTCGACAAAGCAATCCTCGGAGCGGCGGATGGCGTTGTGGTCGAGGCGGCTCATCGCAAGGAACCGGCCTGGATAGTGGCTGCCGCTGTGGGGGGAATTGAAGACGAAAGGAACCCGCTGGTCGATGGCGGCGCGGACCTCGAACGCCGGAACGGCCGAAAAATCGTCGACTACCGACATGGCGCCCGCACCGGCCAAAAAGCAAATTCCTTCATGATCCTCAAAGTGCCACCCGGAAGTGTTTCTGTCCAGTTTTCACCGCAACCAGCTTTTGCTTGAGCCGCCCAAGCGGATGCGGCATTCACTGGATGTTTACTGTGCTGACTTCATATAAGCATGGTTAACACAGGCGCCGTGCAGGCAGCCGCTGACGGGTGATTCGGACAGGACACGATGGCACGCATTCTTCTTGCGGAAGACGACGACGACATGCGCCGGTTTCTGGTCAAGGCGCTGGAACGCGCCGGCTATGACGTCAGCGATTTCGACAATGGCGCGAGCGCCTACGAGCGCCT
>JBGTLX010000404.1:0-20016 GCA_041743855.1 Rhizobiaceae bacterium
ATGGGCGCGAAGGTTTTGGGGCCGGACGGCAGGGAGCATGCCGTGTCGATGGGCTCCTACGGCATCGGCCCGACGCGGCTGATCGCGGCGATCGTCGAGGCGAGCCATGACGAGAACGGCATCATCTGGCCGGAATCGGTCGCGCCCTTCGACGTCGTCATCATCAACATGAAGGTCGGTGACGCCGATTGCGACCGCGTCTGCGAGGAACTCTATGCGGCGCATGCCGCCGCCGGTCTCGACGTGCTTTACGACGATACGGATCAGCGGGCAGGGGCGAAATTCGCCGGCGCCGATCTGATCGGCATACCCTGGCAAGTCATTGTCGGGCCGCGGGGCGCGGCGGCCGGCGAGATCGAGGTCAAGCGGCGCTCGACGGGGGAGCGCGAGACCAAAGCGATTGCGACGCTGCTGTCATCGCTCGAGAAAAAAGCATGAGTCAGACCGCCGCCGCCACGCCACCAAAGCCCGCGGGCGCGGGACCCTTTTCGGTGTTCGAGCGGATGGTCGCCTGGCGCTATCTGCGCTCCAAGCGCAAGGAAACGGTGATTTCGGTGATCGCCTCCATTTCGTTTCTCGGCATCATGCTGGGCGTCGCCACCCTTATCGTCGTGATGGCGGTGATGAACGGGTTTCGCACCGAACTCCTGACCCGCATCCTCGGCATCAACGGCCATCTTGTCGTGCAGCCGATCGACATGCCGCTCGAGGATTTCGCGGCGGTCGCGGGGCGCATCAACGGCGTTGACGGCGTCAAATACGCGATCCCGTTCGTCGACGGGCAGGTGCTTGCCTCCGGCAATGTCGGCGCTGGAACCGGCGCGCTGGTGCGCGGCGTTCGCGGCGAGGATCTGGGCAAGCTCGAAGTGGTCGCCGGCAACATCAAGGAAGGGTCGATCGTCGGCTTTGACGCCAGCGAGGGCGTGGCAATCGGCAAGCGCATGGCCGACAGCCTTGGCCTCGTGCTTGGCGAGATCGTCACGCTCGTCGCGCCGGAAGGCGATGTCACGCCGCTCGGCACCACGCCGCGCGTCAAGGGCTATCCCGTCGTCGCCGTGTTTGAGGTCGGCATGTCGGAGTTCGACGCCTCAGTAATCTTCATGCCGTTCGCCGAGGCGCAGCTTTATTTCAACATGGAAGGCCGTGCGCAGACGATCGAGGTTTTCGTCGACGATCCGGACGGCATCGATTCGCTGCGCGAACCCGTTGAAACCGCAGCGCAACGCCAGATATTCCTGTCCGACTGGCGGCAGCGCAACCAGACCTTCTTCTCCGCGCTGCAGGTCGAGCGCAACGTCATGTTCATGATCCTGACGCTGATCGTGCTGGTGGCCGCGCTGAACATCATTTCGGGCCTGATCATGCTGGTGAAGGACAAGGGCCGCGACATCGCCATCCTGCGCACGATGGGTGCGTCGCGCGGCGCCATCCTGCGCATATTTCTCATGACCGGAGCGGCGATCGGCGTGACGGGAACGCTCGCGGGCGTCCTTCTCGGCATCCTGATCTGCCTGAACGTCGAATCGATCCGGCAATTCTTCTCGTGGGTTTCAGGCGCCGTGCTGTTCAATCCGGAGCTCTATTTCCTCAGCCAGCTGCCGGCCAAGATGGATCCGGGAGAAACCGTCTCGGTCATTCTGATGGCGCTGGTCCTGTCGTTCATCGCGACGATCTTTCCCGCCTGGCGGGCGGCCAAGCTCGACCCGGTCGAAGCGCTGAGGTACGAGTGACCGGTCCCGTCATCGAGCTGAAGAGCGTCGAGCGCCACTACGTCCAGGGGTCGCGCCGGCTGACCATCCTTAACGGTGCGGATTTTTCGCTGAAGCGCGGCGAGATGGTGGCGCTTGTCGCGCCGTCGGGCGCTGGAAAATCGACGCTGCTGCATACGGCCGGCCTGCTGGAACGTCCGGACGCCGGCGACGTCATGCTGGATGGGCGCGCCTGCGGGCGGCTGTCCGACGACGAGCGCACCGCCATCCGGCGCAACGATGTCGGCTTCGTCTATCAGTTCCACCATCTGCTGCCGGAATTTTCCGCGCTCGAAAACATCATGATGCCGCAGCTCGTCAAAGGCCTGTCGCGCACCGAGGCGGCCAAGCGCGCCGAGCAACTTCTCGACTACATGCAGATCGCCAACCGGGCGCACCATCGGCCTTCGGAACTCTCGGGCGGCGAGCAGCAGCGAGTCGCCATCGCACGGGCGGTTGCAAACGCGCCGCTGGTGCTGCTCGCCGACGAGCCGACCGGCAATCTGGATCCGGTGACCGCTTCCTATGTGTTCGAAGCGCTGCAGGCGCTGGTGAAGCAGTCGGGGCTTGCAGCGCTGATCGCCACGCACAATCACACGCTTGCCGACCGGATGGATCGCCGGGTGACCTTGGCGGAAGGCAAGGTCGTCGGGTTCTAAAGACGGCCACGCTCGCAACTTCCAATTTCAGCGAACGAACTGCTGCGTCACCGTCGAGCAGGCGTAACGCCGCGCGCGCCCTCGGGCGTGAAGTGTGGGCCTTAGCCGCTCAAACCGCCCGATAACGAAGCGTTAACCCTTCCGTTCGTCCCGGCCAACTTCATTCATGCATCTACAAATGTCGCTTGACAAAAGGAACAAAATTAGAACAAACTAGATACATATTAGAAACAGGAGGAAGCCATGGCCGATCTGGTTCAGGATGTCGTCTCGCTGGTGTGCATGAGCACGTTTCTGGTCTCGATGGCGGTGTGGATCGGCGCACTCTGATCGTTCTGGTGGAGAGGGAGTCTGCTGGACCTTGGGGAAGGCTGCTAGGCTACCGCGATGGTAGTCGGTGGCTCGGCTTTGGCCGGATCGTTTCTCACGGGTCCGAATACCTCGCGAAACGCATCCATCAGCATCAGATCGAGATTGGACATGGTGACCGGCAGGCCGAGATCGACCAGGCTGGTGACGCCGCGGTCGGCGACGCCGCAGGGCACGATGCCGGAGAAATGCGACAGATCGGGTTCGACATTGATGGCGATGCCGTGAAAGCTGACCCATCGCCGCAGCCTGATGCCGATAGCGGCGATCTTGTCCTCGGCGGGAGAGCCGTCCTGCATGGCCGGCCTGTCGGGTCGCACGACCCAAACGCCGACGCGATCCTCGCGGCGCTCACCTTTGACGTTGAAGGCGGCCAGCGTGGCGATGATCCAGTCTTCGAGCGCGGCGACAAAGGCGCGAACATCCTCGCGCCGGCGTTTTAGGTCGAGCATGACATAGGCCACCCGCTGGCCGGGGCCGTGATAGGTGTATTCGCCGCCCCGCCCGGAGGCGAAGACGGGAAATCGGCCCGGTTCGACCAGATCCCTGATTTTCGCGCTGGTGCCTGCGGTGTAGAGCGGCGGGTGTTCGACCAGCCAGACCAGTTCGCCCGCTGTTCCGGCCCTGATCGCCTCGGCGCGCGCCTCCATGAAGGCCACTGCGTATTCGTAGGGTATCAAGCCCGGCTCGACGCGCCACTCCGCAGCCGACGATCCCGGCAGAGGCAGGAAGGATTTCTGGATCTGGTTTCTTTCCGTCATCGCGATTTTCCAAGCCTTCCAGCATCATATGGCTGCTAGTCGGTCAAAGGTCCAGAAGCCCGGTCGCCGGTCGCCGGGAGGCGCTATCACGGACGAATAATGCCGCTTGCGCCCTTGTTTCGCCGGAAACGATTTGTTACACGCCGCAGGCCGGTTCGTTCCGGCTTCTACCACCCCTGTGCGGTCGTGGCGGAATTGGTAGACGCGCAGCGTTGAGGTCGCTGTGTCGCAAGACGTGGAGGTTCGAGTCCTCTCGACCGCACCAGTCTCGTCCGAAATCCAGATCAACCAAGCCTGCCTGTCGCCCTTGCGGGCGGCTGCGCCCGCGCGCTTTGGCCGCCTGCTTGTCGTTCTCCACCGCAAGGCGTATCGCAAAAGCCGTCGAGACGATTTCAAATGCCGCGCGATGGCGTTTGCATCGCTGTTCTCAATTGGACAATAGTATTGACCGGAATACAAATGTTCACTACGGTTGGGTCAGCAAAAAAGCCGGTATTTGGGAGGAATTTGCATGGCGTCGAACGTCGCTTTGACGGGACTTGCCCGCGATCTCGAAACGCGGGCTAAAACGGGCAAGCCCATCCGCATCGGGCTGATCGGCTCCGGCGAGATGGGTACCGATATCGTCACCCAGGTGGCGCACATGACCGGCCTCGAGATCGGCGCGATTTGCGAAAGGCGGCCCCCCGCCGCCCGCAAAGCCGTTGAAGTCGCCTACGGAGATGCCACGCGGTCGCGCGACGTGAGCAACGGCCCGGCGATGACCGCCGCCATCGAGGCGGGGCATATCGCCGTGACCGGCGACGCCGATCTGATCATCGACAACGGGCTGATCGATGTGGTGATCGACGCGACCGGCGTACCGGCCGTGGGCGCCGAGATCGGCCTGCGCGCCATGGAGCACGGCAAGCACCTGGTGATGATGAACGTCGAGGCGGACGTAACCATCGGAGCGTATCTCAAAAACGAGGCCGAGCGTCTCGGCGTCACCTATTCGTTGGGCGCGGGCGACGAGCCCTCGTCCTGCTTGGAACTGATCGAGTTCGTCTCGGCGTTGGGCCATCCGATCGTGGCCGCAGGCAAGGGCAAGAACAACCCGCTCAACATCGACGCCACGCCTCCCGACTATGAAGAGGAGGCCGAGCGCCGGCACATGAATGTCCGCATGCTGGTCGAGTTCGTGGACGGCTCCAAGACGATGGTCGAGATGGCGGCGATCGCCAATGCGACCGGGCTCGTTCCGGACAGAGCCGGCATGCACGGCCCCGCCGCCACGCTCGGCGAACTGTCCAAGGTGCTGGTGCCGCAAAAGGATGGCGGCGTGCTCAGCCGCGTCGGCGTGGTCGACTATACGGTCGGCAAGGGCGTCGCGCCCGGTGTCTTCGTCATCGCCGAAATGTCGCATGCGCGGCTTTCGGAGCGGATGGAGGATCTCAAGCTGGGCAAGGGGCCTTACTTCATCTTCCACCGCCCCTACCATTTGACCTCGCTCGAAGTGCCGCTGACCTGCGCCCGCGTCGTGCTTTACGGCAAGGCCGATATGGCGCCGCTGTCGAAGCCCGTGGCCGAAGTCTGCGCCGTGGCCAAGAAGGACATGCAGCCCGGCGAACCGCTCGATGCGATCGGCGAATATTGCTACCGCGCCTGGGTCATGACAGCACCGGAAGCGCGCGCCGCCAAGGCCATCCCCTGCGGCCTGCTGCAGGGCGGGTCCGTGACGGCTGCAATCAAAAAAGGCGAGTTGATCTCCTATGCGAACGCCGCCACGGCCCCCGGTTCGAAGATCGTCGAACTCCGCGCGCGACAGGACAAGCTTGTTTATGGCGCGGATGCGTGACGATGGCTGCGCCTGAACGACGTTTGATGGAAGCAGTGGCGCGCGACAATCTTCCCTTCGCCTATCGGGAATATACGCCCGAGCGGCTGCGACAGGCGCTGCACAAGATGTATCTCATCCGCCGCTTCGAGGAGGGCGCGGAAGACTGCTATACGCGCGGGCTGATCCACGGCACCATGCATCTGTCGATCGGGCAGGAGGCGAGCGCGACGGGCATATGCATCCCGCTCGCCGAGGACGACCAGATCACCTCGACGCATCGCGGCCACGGCCACTGCATCGCCAAGGGGGCGGAAGTCAAACGCATGTTCGCCGAGTTCTTCGGCAAGACGACCGGCTATTGCAAGGGCCGTGGCGGCTCGATGCACATCGCCGATGTCGCCAAGGGCAATCTGGGCGCCAACGGCATCGTCGCCGGCGGCATACCGATCGCGGTGGGCGCGGCGCTGACCTCTAAAATGAGGAAGACCGGCAAGGTCGTGGTGTCGTTCTTCGGCGACGGCGCCAACAATGAGGGGGCGTTTCACGAGGCGCTGAACATGGCCTCGATCTGGAAGTTGCCGGTCATCTTCGTCTGCGAGAACAACGGCTACGGCATGTCGACCTCGACCGAGCGCTCCACCGCGGTCAAAAACATCGCCGACCGTGCCGCCGCCTATTCGATGCCAGGGATCATCGTCGACGGCAACAATTTCTCCGAGGTCGCCGAAGCGTCGCATCGGGCCGTGGCCCATGCGCGGGCCGGCAATGGACCGACGCTGATCGAATCGAAGACCTACCGGCATCGCGGCCATTCCAAGAGCGACCGCAATCGTTATCGCACCAAGGAGGAAATCGAGGACTGGACGGCAAACCGCGATCCGATCACGCTGTTCGAGACCGAGTTGCAGGAATTCGGAATCATCGATCGGAAGGCTATCGAAGCCATCCGCGCGGCGGTGAGCCAGGAAATCGCCGACGGCATCCAGTTCGCCAAGGACGGCCCCTCTCCGGACATCGGAGACGTAGAGAACTATGTCTATACGGAGCAGGCGTGATGGACGCGATGGTGCGCGAACTCAGCTACGCGCAGGCAATCCAGGAAGCCATGGCGATCGCCATGGCGGCCGACGAACGCGTGTTCCTGATGGGCGAGGATATCGGCGTCTATGGCGGCGCATTCCAGGTGACGGGCGATCTTTTCGAGCGCTTTCCCGACCGGGTGATCGACACGCCGATCTCGGAACTGGGCGGCGCGGGCGTCGCCGTCGGCGCGGCGATGACCGGCATGCGGCCGATCTTCGAGTTCCAGTTTTCCGATTTCGCCACGCTCGCAATGGAGCAGATCGTCAACCAGGCGGCGAAGATGCGCTTCATGCTGGGCGGCGAGGTTTCGGTGCCGCTCGTTATGCGCTTTCCCGCCGGCTCAGGCACGGGAGCCGCCGCCCAGCACAGCCAGAGCCTCGAGGCCTGGCTCGGCCACGTTCCCGGTCTCAAGGTGATACAGCCGGCGACGCCGCACGACGCCAAAGGCATGCTGCTGGCCGCGATCGACGATCCCGATCCGGTGATGATCTTCGAGCACAAGCTGCTCTACAAGATGAAGGGGCCGGTGCCGGAAGGCCACTACCTCGTGCCGATCGGCAAGGCCGAAATCCGGCGCGAGGGCCGCGATCTGAGCATCGTCGCAACTTCGATTATGGTGCACAAGGCGCTGGAAGCGGCTCATACGCTGGAGGCCGAAGGCATCGAAATCGAAGTGATAGATCTGCGAACCATCCGGCCGATGGACAAGCAAACGATCATAGACAGCGTGAAAAAAACCTCGCGGCTGCTCTGCGTCTATGAGGCGGTCAAGACGCTCGGCATCGGCGCGGAAGTCAGCGCAGTGATCGCGGAAAGCGATGCGTTCGACTATCTCGATGCGCCGATCGTCCGGCTGGGCGGGGCAGAGACGCCTGTCCCCTACAATCCCGAACTGGAAAAGGCGACGGTCCCGCAGGTTACCGACATCATTGCCGCCGCCCGCGATCTGGTGCGAGGAAAGCGCTAGCCAATGCCGGTTGAGATCATCCTGCCCAAGGTCGACATGGATATGGCGACCGGCCGGATTTCGCGCTGGTTCGTCGCGGAAGGGGCGACGGTCAAAAAAGGCGATCTGCTTTTCGAGATCGAGACCGACAAGGCGGCGATGGAAATCGATGCGCCGGCCGGCGGCGTTGTGCGCGACGTGACCGGGCGCGAAGGCGTCGATATCCCGGTCGGCGAGGTCGTGGCCTGGATTTATGCAGAAGGGGAGGATGCGGTTGAAAGCGGAGAGGCTGCAGCCGGTGTGATCTCCCCCGCAAGGGGGGAGATTAGCCAATCGCGAAAGGGGACGACCCGCGCCTCCCCACTGGCGCGCCGAATGGCGCGAGAATCCGATGTGGATATCGCCACAATCGCAGGCTCGGGCCCGCATGGCCGTGTGGTCAAGGCCGATGTCGAGGCGGCGATTGCTGGGGGCAGTGCGTCCTTCGAGGCTCCGGCGCTCCGCGCCTCCGCACCTCAGGATGAGGGCGTTCAGCGCGGCGGTCCTCATCCTGAGGTGCGAGCGGAGCGAGCCTCGAAGGACGATTCGTCAGTCCTGAAGCTCTTCGCCGAAGGCTCCTACGAGTTGATCCCGCATGACAATATGCGCAAAACCATCGCGCGGCGGCTGGTCGAGGCCAAAACCACCATCCCGCATTTCTACCTCACCGTCGATTGCGAACTCGACGCGCTTTTGGCGCTGCGTAGCCAACTCAACGCCGCATCGCCGATGAAGAAGACCGAGAAGGGCGAGGTTCCCGCCTACAAGCTCTCGGTCAACGACATGGTCCTCAAGGCGATGGCGCTGGCGCTGCGCGAAGTGCCCACCGCCAACGTCTCGTGGACCGAGGCCGCGATGGTTCAGCACAGGCATGTCGATGTCGGCGTCGCGGTGTCGATCCCGGGCGGGCTGATCACGCCGATCATCCGGCAGGCCGACACAAAGACCTTGTCGGTCATCGCCAACGAGATGAAGGACCTGGCCTCACGCGCCCGCAACAAGAAGCTCAAGCCGGAAGAATATCAGGGCGGCACGACCGCGGTGTCGAACCTCGGCATGTTCGGGGTCAAGGATTTCGCGGCCGTCATCAACCCGCCACATGCGACGATTTTGGCCGTCGGCGCGGGCGAGGAGCGGGCGGTGGTCAAGAAGGGCGAGGTCAAAATCGCCACCGTCATGTCGGTGACTTTGTCAACCGACCACCGCGCCGTCGATGGCGCGCTCGGCGCCGAACTCATGGTCGCCTTCAAGCGCCACATCGAAAACCCGCTGGGGATGCTGGTGTAGAAGCCCATCAGCCGCTGGCGGAAGCAGCAAGCGACGGCTCGAAGCCAAGACGCGCCAACTGCCCGTCGATCTCGTTCCAGTCGGCGCAGATCGCGGCTGCCCCGCACGAGATCATCCGTTCGCCATGCCCCGCATAGGTGTGACCGCCGCCCGTATAGGCTAGCGCGGTCATGCCGGCCGCAACCGCTCCTTCGATGCCGAAAGGCGAATCCTCGATCACCACGCAATCGGCCGGGGCGAAGCCCATGCGGTCGGCGGCGAACAGGAAAAGGTCAGGCGCGGGCTTGCCGCGAGCAACCATGGAAGAACTGTAGATGGTCGCGCCGAAAAACTCTGCAAGACCGGTCACGGCGAGACTGTGGGTGATGCGCTCGATCGACGACGACGACGCCACGCACCGCTCGGTCGCCAGCCGGCCCAGGAACGCCGCGATGCCGTCGGTGGGCTTCAATTCCTCGGTAAACAGGGACTTCGTCTCGGCCCAGATGTCGTCTCCGGAGGCTTCAGGGAAACGATGGCCGGTAAGTTCCCCGATCCTGACGAGAATGTCCGACTGCTTGAGGCCAATGCATTGCGCGATGATGTCGGCGTCGACGCCGCTCATGCCGTGCTTCTCATAGACCCGCTCGTAGGCGCGCGCGGCCAGCGGCTCGCTGTCGACCAGCACGCCGTCGCAGTCGAAAATCACCAGTTTTGGCCGCGCCACGAATTCTCTTCCTCTTCAATCCGGCTGGTCGAACCGCGCTACCAAAGAAAAGCCAATGAACACGAGTAGCGCCGTCAACGTGTTGGCGGGTGATCCGAATTTAAAGCAGAGCGGGGCGGCTGCGATCCGCGCCGAGCGCCTTTTGCATGGCCTGGCGCGATTGCGCGTGGTCGGGAGCGATCCAGTTGGGCTCCGCGCCGAGAAACCTGTCGAGGAAGGCCACCGCATAGGCCGGCATCTCCGTCACGTTTTCGCGGTAGGACCACCAGGTGCGCAGATCGTCGGCGCATTTGTCGATGGTCGGCACGCGCCCGAATTCCTGCTCGTAGATCGCCGCAATTGCCGAGACGCAATAGCTCGTGTAGAGAAAACCCTCCGGCCAGAAGCGCACGATTTCCTGACCGTCCGGTTCCGGGATATTCTCGTCGAACGCTTTCATGTCGCCGATCATCTTTGCCGGCTCATGGCGAATCAGCTCGCGCAAGACCAGCCCGGCCGCGAAGACGATGAAATCGGCGCGGTCGATCTGGGCAAAGCGTTTCTGCGCCTCCATGATCTCGATCCATTCGAGAAATGCGCGCGTCAGCCTGGTTTCGTCGATCTCGAACCGCAGCCCGTACGCTTCACTGACCGCCTTGGCGCTGCTGCGAAAGGTCGTCCGAAACCAGCGCAGGCGGCGCAGCCGGTGGCGCAAATCCGGCACCAAAGCAAGCTCATCCTTGAATCGCAGATCCATCTCGCGATCATCCTCCTTCAAAGGAAGCTAACATGCCTGTAGGATTATCCTAGCCCGAGTCGCCGGCGCGTCGGCGACTGGGGATGGCAAATCATACATATTGACATTCAAGAAAACAAATGTTCTCTGATTTATTGTGATCGGCGCGGGTCCAAGCGCGGACAATCATAGCCTTGGGAGGGGACCTGATGGCGATCTGGCAGTGGGGATTGCTGCTTCTGGTATTTGTCTGGGCGCTCCAGTCGCTCGGCGTCTGGCTGCAGATGCGGCACTATTCCGGCGTCTTCAAAGGCATCACCGAAAAATACCAGGACGGCTTCGTCGGCGCCGGCAATTTCCGGGGCCGCTGGTTCGCCAAGGGCACGATCGCCCTGATCGTGGTGACGCCCGATCTGGTCGTGCGCCGCCTGATGACGATGAGCGGGCGCTCGGTATTCGCAAAATTCGAACGACATGAAGAATTCGAGGGCATCGCCCTCGATAAGCTCCGGGCCGACCCTGCTCTGGTGGGGAAGGGAGAACCCGGAGCGACCGAGGCCGTCAAACGGGCGATCGCACAGATCGACCGCGCACGCTCGGAGCCATCGAAACGGCCGGGCCTGTCCGGTTTGAACGCAGCAGGCGCATAAGGGGGATTGCCGCAAGCCGAAGGGACTTGCCGGCGTGGGGTCCATAAAGGAGGAGGAGGTCTAATGTCTGTATTTTCAATGTTGGCGCAGCATGCCGACATGACCATCCAGAACCTGCATCTCGCGGGTTCGATGGTCTCGGATGCTGCGTTTCACGGCAGGCTCGCCGTCGAGCACGCCGGGAACGATCTGATCATTCTCGCGCAGGCGGATGGCGCCATCAGCGTCGAGGAGTTTAAGCAGCGGCTGGACACGGTCGTCCAGGAAGAACAACTCGGCTGGCTGACCGCCGTCGGCAAATACTTCATCGGCATCTTCCAGAAGGGCGGCGAGGTTTTCGCCGGCTTCGTCGTCGGCATCATCCCGACTCTCGTGGTCCTGATGACCGCTTTCTACGCGGTGACCGGACTGGTCGGCGAAGAGCGCGTGCACGGCCTGGCTCGTGGCGCCGGCCGCATTGCGTTGACCCGCTACACGCTGCTGCCGCTGCTCGCCGTGTTCTTCCTGACCAACCCGATGGCCTACACGTTCGGATCGTTCCTCGAAGAAAAGCACAAGCCGGCCTTTTACGACGCGGCGGTGTCCTACGTGCACCCGCCGCTCGGCCTGTTCCCGCACATCAACCCGGGTGAATATTTCGTCTGGGGCGGCGTGCTGGTGGCGCTTCTCGAACTGGAGAAGACCGGCGCCGTCGCGGATGGCTACCACATCACTGTCGCCATCTGGTACGCGATCGTCGGCCTTATCGTCATCCTGCTCAAGGGCATGCTGACCGAACGCATCACCGCCATCATGGCGCGCCGTCAGGGAATAGAGCTATGAGCGCCTCCCTGACCAAGACCTACAAGGCCGTCAAGATCTCTAGCGGCCCCGGCGGCTGGGGCGGTCCCCTCGTGATCGAGCCGACCGAACAGCGCAACAAGGTCGTCTCGGTAACCGGCGGCGGCATTCACCCGGTCGCGGCGCTGATCGCCGAACTGACCGGCGCGGAAGCCGTCGACGGCTTCAAGGCGCCACCGATCGAAAGCGAGATGGCGGTCGTCGTCGTCGATTGCGGCGGCACGGCGCGCTGCGGCGTCTATCCGCGCAAGCGCATTCCGACCGTCAACCTGACGCCGGTCGGACAGGCCGGGCCGCTGGCCGAGTTCATCACCGAAGACATCTACGTGTCGGGGGTAAAACCCGCCAACATCACGATGGCGGATGGTTCGGAAGCCGCAACCAGGGCGGGGGGAGCAGCCAGCATGGCTTCAGGCAACACTGTGGCCGCGCCGGTGGCGCAGCCATCGGAAGGCGGGATCATCGGCCTGATCACCACGATTGGCCGCGTCATGGGGCGCGTGGTCGGCATCTTCTTCAATGCCGGCCGCCGCACCATCGATCAGGTCGTGCGCAACGTGCTGCCGTTCATGGCCTTCGTGACCATGCTCATCGGCCTCATCCTCTATACCGGCATCGGCGACGTGCTGGCGCAGCCGATGGGACCGCTGGCCAACAACATCATCGGCCTGTTGATCATCTCGGCGATCTGCGGTCTGCCGTTCCTGTCGCCCATTCTGGGACCGGGAGCGGTCATCGCGCAGGTCATCGGCGTGGCAATCATCGGGCCGCAGATCGCCAATGGCACGATCGCGCCGGCGATGGCCCTGCCAGCTCTGTTTGCCTACAACACCCAAGTTGGCTGCGACTTCGTGCCCGTCGGGTTGGCGCTGGGCGAGGCGAAGCCGAAGACCATCGAGATCGGCGTTCCGGCGGTGCTGATCAGCCGTCAGATCATGGGGCCGGTATCGGTGCTGATCGCCTGGGTGTTCAGCCTGGTGGTTCTATAAGGAAGAAAGTCCTCCATGACGGTTCTTCTCAAAACGCGGGTCACCGCAATCGGACCCGAAGTGGCGGACCTTGCGGAAGGCGGCGTGCTCATCCTGTTTGCGGATGGCTCGCCGCCGGAACTCGCCGAAGTCTCGGTGCTGCACGCAATCGAGCAGGGGCCAAGCGACGCCGCGCCGCAAGCAGGCGCGTCGATCTCGATCGGGTCCCTGTCGGTCCCGATAACCGCGGTCGGCCCCAGCGCCTGGAGCAAGGTTCGCGAGATGGGCCATGTCGTCATCTCGTTCAACGGAGCGTCGCATGCCGACAGACCGGGCGAAATCTGCGCTTTGCCTGTCGACGCGCAAGCATTGATCGAGGCGCTCAAGACCGACGCGATCATCACGGTCGCGGCCTGACAGGCAGCACCGCGGAACCAGAGTGCGGAACCAGAGTATCGCCATGGAACGCTCGACAATCGTTCGGGTGCGTGAAGGACTGCACGCCCGCCCCGCGACGCGCTTCGTCAAGCTCGCCAAGAGCTTCGAATGCGATGTCGAAATCGTCAGGGACGGCAAGGCCGCGAGCGCGAAAAGCTCGGTCAAGCTGATGCTCTTAGGCGTCAAGGAAAACCAGGAGGTCGTGGTCCGCGCCAATGGGGCCGACGCGATCGAGGCGATCGAGGCGCTGATCGGCTATCTGGAAAATCCGCTCGCCGGCCTCGACGATGACGCACAGTCGCCGGCGCCGAAGGCGGACGGCATCGCGCCGGTTCGGCCCGCGCCGGTCACCGATAGCCATGCCGATGCCTCGCCGGGCAGGCTGCGCGGTGTGGCGGCAAGCGAAGGCGTGGCAATCGGATCGGCGTTCGCGCATTTCCCGCCCCAGATCACAGCAGAAGGCAGGACGCTTGGCGCGCACGAGATCGATGTGGAGATCGAAAGGCTGCGCAGCGCCATGGCTGCGGTGCAGACCCGGATGGACAGGTCTCTCGCCGAGGAAAACCTGTCGGGCGGCGATCGTGGGATCATCGCCGCGCTGCGGGACATCGCGGCCGACGAGACGCTGATCGGCGAAGCCGAAGCGCTCATCGCCAAGGGCGTCGAGGCCGTGGCCGCTATCATTGGCGCTGCTTCGACGATAGCCGCAGATTTTGGCCGGGCCGAGGATCACTATCTTCAGGCGCGCGCCGACGATGTTCATGCCGTCGGCCGGCAGATCTGCCTGGCGCTGCTCGGTCAGGAGGACATTAGCCTCGAACACATTCCCCAGGGCGCGATCCTCGTCGCCGGCGACATCGGCGCCTGGGATCTTGCGCGTGCGCCCCTCAAGCGGATCGGCGGCGTGGTCTGCGGCCATGGCGGAGCAACCTCGCACATCGCCATCATTGCCCGCTCGCACGGCATTCCGGCCGTGCTTGGCCTCGGCGAACAAATCAACACGCTGCGCGACGCTGGCCAGATCGCCATCGACGGCAATTCCGGCGACGTGATCGCCGATCCGGACGAGGCCGTGCGGGTAAGCTTGCTGGAGAAAATTGAAGCGCAAGAAACCGAGCGCGCCGCATTGACGGTCTTCAAGGATGTGATCCCGCGGCGCGCCGATGGAACGATCATCGAGGTCGCGGCCAACATCGGCTCGCTCGAGGAAATCGAGGCGGCGCTCGAAGCGGGCGCGATGGGCGTCGGCCTGTTCCGCACCGAGCTTTTGTTCATGCGCCACATGCATTTGCCCTCGGAAGACATGCAGGCGGAAACCTATTCGGCGCTGGCAAAGGCCTTCGCGCCGCATCCGGTGATCATCCGGACGCTCGACATCGGCGGCGACAAGCCGATCGCCGGGATAGAATTCCCGCAGGAAGAAAACCCGTTTCTCGGCTGGCGCGGCATCCGCATGTGCCTCGATCGGCCAGACATCTTCAAGCGCCAGTTGCGTGCGCTGCTGCGCGCCGCCGTCCACGGCAACGTCAAGGTGATGCTGCCCATGGTTGCCGATATCGACGAGGTGCGGCGGACGCGGGCTTTCATCGACGAGTGCGCCGCCGAACTTCAGTCCGAGGGGGCGGCGCATGCCGCATTTGCGCTGGGCGTGATGATCGAAACGCCGGCAGCGGTGCTGATCGCGCCGGCGCTGGCCAGGGAGGTTTCGTTCTTCTCGATCGGCACCAACGATCTGACCCAGTATGTGATGGCGGCCGATCGCCTCAACCCGACCGTGGCCAGCCTCAACGATGTCGCCAATCCGGCCGTCATGGCGGCGATCGAAATGGCGGCGCGGGCCGGCGTGGCGGCTGGGATCATGGTCGGCATGTGCGGCGAGGCGGCCGGCCGGCCGGACCTGATCCCGGCCTTCATCCGCATGGGGCTGACCGAACTTAGCATGAGCCCGGCTTCGATCCCGCGCGCCAAGAAGAAAATCGCCGAGATGGCGGCCGAAGGCTAGGGCAGATGCGCCAGCAGAACCGCGAAAATCGAAGCCAGTTCGCCCGCCGCATCAGGCGCGCCGCAGGCCTCGACAATCCGGTCCTCACGCACATCCGCCGCCAGCATGGCGATTTCCAGAAGGTCGCTGCCGGACATGTCGTCGACGCCGAGGCTGGCAAGGCCGCACGCCAATACCACCGGGGCGAAACACCCGATCTCGACCGCCCGGCCGTTCGAGGCAGCAGAGGTTTCAGAGCCAGGAGCGGCGAAGCGGATCGGGTGGTGGTCGAGCAAGGCGACCAACAGCGCGGCGCAAATTTCCGCCGTTGTGGCCACCTGCTCGTCCGGCGTCGCCGCGCGGGCGAAGGCATGGAGCCGGCCGGCGTGCCGGCTGCCCATCTCGGCATGAACCGCAGCCAGATCCGCCTCATGGACGACAGCGGCCTCGATCCTTCGCTTCGTCAGAACGGCTTGCGCAAGATAATAGAGGTCGCGCCTGAACGCCCGTTCGCTGCCCAGCCGATTTTCGGCGCCGCCCGTCGGAAAATAGGCTGCAAAACCTTGAGGCGCAGCCCCGCTCAGCCGTTTGCCGTGTTGGGGAACCAGCGTTTCCGCAAGCGACATTGCGTCGTCGAAGACGGCCGCCGCTTGCCCGAGGAAGCCTTCTATCTCCCCGATCGGAAAGGGCTGCCGGCGGCTCTTGGCCAACGCCGACTGCGCGCCGTCGCGGCGCTGCTGCCGAACGCCTTGGCGGATGTCGCGCAGACGGTCCTTCAGATTGACGCGCACATCTTCGGAAATCTGTCGAAGCATCGGATTGCCCACTCGCTTCCTGGTGACAGGCGGGAAGCTGCGCCGTCGGAGTTGTCAATTGTTTCTATCGCGGCGGGCAGGTCAATAGGCGATACCGCGCCGGCATGAAGAATTGAGAATGCCTGCCATAACAGCATGAATGTCAAGGGGGAATGGTTTTGGCCAAGCAGCGGCAACATGCTGGAAAGCCCGGGGGGGGCGACCCAACCGTCGGCGAAAGCCGCTCCGACCGCCTGCGAATCCGCGCGGCGTGGATGTATTTCATCGAACAGATGACCCAGAACGAAATCGCCGAGGTGCTCGGCGTTGGCCGTGTCACCATCGTGCGCATGCTGGCGGAGGTGAGGGCCCGCAACGAGGTCAAGATCGTCATCGAAAGCGATTTGTCGGAGATCGTCCGGCTGGAGCGCGCGCTGGAAAAGACCTTTGGGCTCCAGCAGGCGTTCGTCGCGCCTTTGTCCGGGCCCGAGGCCGATCCGGTTCCCGCCATCAGCGCCCGAACCGGCAGTTTCCTCTCGGAGACGATGAAGTCAGGCATGCGCGTCGGCGTCGGTTGGGGACAAACCCTGTTTGCCACCCTGCCGTTCATCACCGCGAAGTCGCTCACAGATTTCACGGTGATTTCGCTGTTGGGCGGCATAGGCGTCGCGCGGCGGTCAAATCCCGCCGAGTTCGCCTGGCGTTTTGCTGAGATATTTCAAGGCGACGGCTATCTCATGCCGACGCCTGCCGTGGTGGACAGCGTCGAAACCAAAGCGGCTTTGGTGGAGCGATGCGGGCTGCAGGACATATTCGAGATGGCCGACCACCTCGATGCGGTGCTGCTCAGCGTCGGCGGCATTGCATCGGTCACCACGTTCTATCGCGGCGGTTTCCTCAAGGAGGAGCAGCGCGCAGCTCTGATGTCGCGCGGCGCGGTGGGAGATTTGCTCTTTCATTTTTATAATCGGCAGGGGGATCTGGTCGATCATCCCATCAACAACCTGGTCATGTCGGTCGAAGTGGATCGGTTGCGGAAGGCGCCAATGCGCATTCTCACCTCCGGCGGGCCGGAGAAGATCGAAGCGCTACTCGGCGCAATGCAGTTGCTTGCCCCCACCGTCCTGATCACCGATGAGGAAAGCGCCCGCCGGTTGCTGGCTCTGCAGGCGGCTGGCGCGTAGCGCCGACCCAAAGCTTTCGGTTCGGAGGGTCTCTGGCCGTTCGCATTTCGTTTGATGTTCCGGCGCGTTGCGCGTTAGACGTGACGGTCATCCTTGGCCGGAACATTTAAAGCGAGCGCCGTCGTTGGAAAATCAGAGCGAAACGACGTCCAGCGAGGCGCTGCACGCCGATATTTACGACGAGGATGGGGTCATTCGCGCGTCGTTCCTCGCCCATATCGGCGCGGCCATCGCCGACCGCGACACGCTGATTCTGAAACGGGATGTCGGCTCGCTCCACCAGTCGGAACTTGGCGATCTGCTCGAGGCGCTGATGCCCGAGCAGCGCCGCGCGCTGGTCGGACTTCTGGGGAAGGATTTCGACTTTTCGGCCCTGACCGAGGTCGACGAGGCGATCCGGCTCGAGATTGTCGACGCCATGCCCAACGAGCAGATCGCCCAGGCGGTTCAGGAGCTCGATTCCGACGACGCGGTCTATATCCTGGAAGATCTCGACCAGGAGGATCAGGACGAGATCCTTGCGCAACTGCCGTTTACCGAGCGTGTCAGGCTGCGGCGCGCGCTGGCATATCCGGAAGAGACCGCGGGCCGGCGTATGCAGACGGAATTCGTCGCCGTGCCGCCGTTCTGGACGGTGGGCCAGACTATCGACTACATGCGGGAAGACAAAAATCTTCCGGAGCGCTTCAGCCAGATCTTCGTCATCGACCCGAGCTTCAGGCTGCTCGGGGCGATCGATCTCGACCAGATCCTGCGCACCAAGCGCACGGTCAAGATCGAAGACATCATGCATGAGACGCGGCATGCCATTCCGGCCACGATGGATCAGGAAGAGGCAGCCCGCGAATTCGAACAGTACGATCTTCTCTCGGCCGCCGTCGTCGATGAAAACGAACGGCTCGTTGGCGTTCTCACGATCGACGATGTCGTCGACGTGATCCAGCAGGAGGCCGAGGAAGATCTTCTGCGCATGGGTGGCGTCGGCGACGAGGAACTCTCCGACACAATTCTGACCACGTCGCGGTCGCGCCTGCCATGGCTGATGATCAATCTCGTCACGGCGGTCCTCGCGTCG
Source organism: Rhizobiaceae bacterium (assembly GCA_041743855.1). Taxonomy (GTDB): domain Bacteria; phylum Pseudomonadota; class Alphaproteobacteria; order Rhizobiales; family Rhizobiaceae; genus JBGTLX01. The sequence goes on from JBGTLX010000404.1 coordinate 18,063, forward strand.
CTTGTGATTGGTCTTTTCGACGCGACCATCGAGCAGATGGTAGCCCTTGCAGTGCTCATGCCGATCGTGGCGTCGATGGGCGGCAATGCCGCGACGCAGACGATGACCGTCACCGTGCGGGCGCTGGCGACCAAGGATATCGATATCTACAATGCGAGCCGCGTTATTCGCCGCGAGGCGGTGGTTGGGGCCTTGAACGGCGCAGTCTTCGCAATCATGACGGGAGTTCTCGCGGCGCTCTGGTTCGGCGACCCGAATCTGGGAATCGTCATCGGTTTCGCCATGATCATCAACATGATGGCGGCGGCGCTGTCGGGCATAATGATCCCGCTCGTTCTCGACAGGTTCGGCGCCGACCCGGCCATCGCGTCGTCGGTCTTTGTCACGACCGTCACCGATGTGGTCGGCTTCTTCGCCTTTCTCGGCCTCGCCACATGGTGGCTGCAACTCGGCTGATCCTCACTGCAACACGGAATTCATAGGGAATTAACGGCGCAATTGACTTTTACGTAAATGCCATGGCACTCTCTCGCATTGGTGGGTGCGGGATGGCGATGCGGGAATATTATTCGATCACGGAACTCACCCGCGAGTTCAAGATCTCGACGCGCACGCTGAGATTCTATGAAGACGAGGGTCTGGTGCAGCCCGTCCGGCGCGGCAGGACGCGGCTGTTCAAGCCCTCGGACCGCCATCTCATCCGCCAGATCATGCGCGGAAAGCGGCTTGGTTTCTCGATCAACGAAATTCGCGAAATCATCCAGATGTACAAAGCGCCGCCCGGCGAGGTCGGCCAGTTGAAGCTGATGATCACGAGGATCGACGAAAAGCGCGAGGATCTGCGCCAGAAGCGCCGCGACCTCGAAGAGACGATCGCCGAACTCGACCAGGCCGAGGAATCCTGCGTTGAGCGTCTGGCCGAGCTTGGGGTGAACACCTGAGACGACTGCTCTAAATCCAGCGCCTGATCCGCTTGTTGTAGTCCAGATATTTCTTGCCGAATTTCTCCTTGAGTATCTTTTCTTCCCGCTCGATCGAGACTTTTTGGGTGACGAAGGCGGCGACAAGCGCCAGAGCCAGAAACCAGGTGATCCCGGAAATCAGCCCCACGCCGATCATCAGCAGCGTGTCGGCGAGATAGATCGGATTGCGGGTGAAAGAAAATGGCCCGCTCGTGACGAGATGCTCCGGAACGCCGTTGGGATTGAGCGTCGTCTTGGCCCGGGCCATTGCGGTGACCGCCGTGTAGAACAGCGCGGCAAATCCAAGGACGGCGAGCCAGCCTGCGGCAAAAAGGATGCCGGCAAAGGGACCCGAAAACCAGGGCAGCGGATAAACATAATGCAGTATCACGCTGAGCGCGATCGCCCCGACATAGATTAAGGGCGGCAGCGGTATCCGGCGGGGCTTTGCAATCGTGCCGCTCATGGCGCGCCTCCCTCCAGAAGGTCCGTATCGGTCTGGGCCGTACAGATGCCCGCAATATCCTCGACGCGCGCTCGCAATTCCGGGTTTTCGTCGCCGGCGTATATTCCCGTCATCGCGTTATCCCGCTCCAGCGCACCGATCATGCAGACACAATAGCGCTTGCAGAATTCGGTGTCGCGCATCTCCCCGCAGGATCGCTCGCAGGATTGCAGGAAACGCACCTGCGGCGTTTCCTGCGCTGCGGGAAAGACTTGCGAAAAAAGCCAGAGGCAGGCGATAAGCACCGGCTGATGGATCAGATACACGGCAAGGCTGTGGCGGCCGGCAAAGATCAGGGGGCGCGACCAGCCGCCGAACCTCCAGCCTGCGAGCCGCTCGGAGACGCCTGTCCGCACCGCCAATTTCGCGACGCCGACGCCGATCAGAACAGCGCCGAACCAGGGAAACACCGGCACGTAATCGTTGGAACGCGGGTAGGCGGAGGACAATCCTGTCCACCACCACCATAGCTGATTGAAGAATTCGG
>JBGTLX010000405.1:0-5874 GCA_041743855.1 Rhizobiaceae bacterium
ATCCGCTCGACCGGCCGCTCCTGGATCGGCCAATGCACGATCGCGGCGAAGATGCCGAGCGCTACCCCCAGCCACCAGACCGGATCGTAGGTGCCGAAGCGGTCATAGAGATAGCCGCCGAGCCAGACGCCGAGGAACGAGTCGATCTGGTGCGACAGGAACACCAGACCGCCGAGCAGGCCGAGATGGCGCGTGCCGAACATGATGGCGACCAGTGCGTTGGTCGGCGGCACGGTGGACAGCCAGAGCAGCCCCATGACAATGGCGAAAACGACGACGCTGGTCGGCGTCTGCGGCAGCAGCAGAAAGGCGGTGACCGCGATCGAGCGGCCGATATAGATCCAGGCCAGGAATTTCGGTTTGGAATATTTCTGGCCGATGATACCCGCCGCCAGCGAGCCGATGATGTTGAAGAAGCCGATCAGCGCCAGTGCGATGACGGCATAGGTGGCGTCGATGCCGAGATCGCCGATATAGGCGGGAAAATGCGCCGTGATGAACGCCACCTGGAAGCCGCAGACGAAGAAGCCTGAGACGAGCAGCGTGTAGCTTCGATGCGCGAAAGCCTCGCGCAGCGCATGGCCGATGGTTTGCCGGACGGCCGCCGTCGCCGACTGCGCCATGTGCGAACTGCCGGTCAGCGGAATCGCCAGAAAAGGTAGGGCCAGCATCATGAAGCCCATGATGACCAGGCTGTCCGACCAGCCGTAGGCGGTGATGAGGCCTTGGCTGATCGGGGCGAACAGGAACATGCCGGCCGAGCCTGCGGCAGTTCCGATGCCGAAGACGATGGATCGCTTTTCCGGCGGCGTGTGCCGCGCGAAGGCCGCAAGCACGATCGAGAACGAGCCGGCGGCGACACCGAGGCCGACCAGCACGCCGCCGCCGATGTGCAGCATGGTTTCCGTCTCGGCGACCGCCATCAGCCAAAGCCCGGCCGCATAGAGCAGCCCGCCCAACGCCAGCACGCGCCAGGTGCCGAAACGGTCGGCAATGGCGCCGAAAAACGGCAAGCCAAGACCCCAGAACAGGTTCTGCAGCGCCATCGCCAGGCCAAAGGTCGTGCGATCCCAGCCTTTTTCGGCCAACATCGGGAGTTGGAAAAACCCCATGGCGGAGCGCGGGCCGAAAGTCAGCGCGGCGATGACGCAGCCGCAGATGATGATCAGCCAGGGAACGGTTTTTGCCGTGCGAGGGGTCGAGGCAGCTAGCGTCATCGTCAGGTCTCCGGCACGATCTCTAGCGGATCACGGAGCCGGAGCAAAATGAATTGGTTGGATCACACGCTTCAATTTTCTTGATGCAATCCAGGCCGTCGGACGCTGCCCGCGAACGGCCTCGTCCGGTTTGGCGAAACGTCCGAGGCATTTGCCCCGGCGCAAACGCATCGCGCGCTAATTAATAGAAGAAGCGCTCCTCGGTAATTTTGCCGTCCTCGACCGAATAAAGACCGACTTCCGTCATGGTCATCCGCTCGCCCGTCGCCTTGGGCGTGATGTCCATCGTGAAATAGACCGCGAACTGATCGCCGTGGACGAACGGACCTTCGACCGAACCGCCATGAACCTCGTGGTTTGCGAACCACCACTCACCCTTCTGACGGACGGCTTCCTTGCCTTCGCAAACGGCCATCGGACCTTCCATGGCCTCGTAGCTGACGATGTCGTCCGCATTGTAGGTCGAAGCGGCGCCCTCGTGGTCGTTCTGCTTGAGAAGATTGGTGAATTCGGTAGCGGTTTCCAAAGTGGTCATAGTCGGTCTCCTTGTTCGAGGGACGATGCGAAGAAATATGCCGTTCCCACACGCCGCCGCAACCGAAGCGTGCCGCTACGTGAAGCAAACGGATTATCGAATTATGTCGCCGTCATGTGGCGGTCGCAAGACAGCCGCAGCCGGCCGGATAAGGATTTGCCCCACGCCGGAGTTTAGGATTTCGCGGACAGTTCGTGTCACAATTCAGCCCGAATCCGGGTGCGATAGCGCGAACAATGCCGCGGCAGGAATGTCCGATCCGATCGTTTCCGTTTATCGAGGTTCCCGGTCCGCATGGCTGTCGAAATTCGCCCGGCGCGCAGCAACGATGTCGACGCGCTCGCCGACATCGAGAACGCCGCGTTTACGACCGACCGGATCTCGAAAACATCGTTTCGCCGGCTGATCGCAAGCCGCTCGGCTTCGGTGCTTGTTGCCGATGGCGGCGGACGCATCGACGGCTACTGCGTGGTGCTGTTTCGAGCCGGCAACCGCCAGGCGAGGCTCTATTCCATCGCGGTTCGCCCGGGCAACGGCAAGACTGGCCTCGGCCGCTCTCTGCTGTACGCCGCCGAACAGGCTGCGGCGGCGAGAAGCTGCGACGCGCTGCGCCTGGAGGTGCGCCAAGACAATGCGCGCGGCATACGCCTTTACGACATGAACGGTTTTCGCCTGACCGGCGTGAGGCCCGGCTACTATGCCGACGGGCGTGATGCGCTGCTCTACGAGAAACAGCTCGGTCGATTGAACGCCGGGACTGCTTCGGTCAAGGGAGAGCACGGGCGACAATGAGCTGGGTCATTTTGACGGGCAGGCAGAGCGACCTCGACCAGGTGGCCACGCCGCATAAGACAATAACCAACCGCGACTATCTCGCGCATCCCGCGCTGTTTCGCGGCCAGCGGCCGAAGCTGATCAACCTGTCCAACAGCTATGCCTATCAAAGCCGCGGTTACTACGCCTCGCTGCTTGCAAGCTCGCGCGGCCACAAGGTTATTCCCACGGTCGAGACCATCATCGATCTGTCGGAGCGAAAGCTCTACGAAAATGCGCTGCCGGAACTGGAACTGGCGCTGAACAAGTGCCGCAAGGAGCTTGGCGGCGCCTTTCCGGCCAAGGCGTCGTTCTTCTTCGGCATCGGGCCGTTGAAGGCATGGGACCGGTTCGCAAAGCTGCTGTTCGACTGGTTCCGCGCGCCATCGCTGGAAGTGTCCATCAGCGACAGCCAGCAATGGGCGTCGATCCGCAAGATCGGTTTCCTGCCCGTCATCCGTCAGACGCCAGAAGAGAAGAAGCGGTTTTTGGCGAGTCTCGAAACCTACACCAGCCGCGAATGGCGCGACACCAAGGCGCGCACGCCGGCGCGCTACACCTTCGCCACGCTGGTCGACCCGAGCGAGGATCTCCCGCCGTCAGCCATCTCGTCGCTGCGCCACTGGGCGAGGATTGCCGAGAAGATGGGCGTCGAAGTCGAGCCGATCACCAGGAAGGATCTGGCAAGGCTGGCGAATTACGACGCGCTGTTCATCCGCGAGACTACCTCGATCTCGAACCACACTTATCGTTTCGCGCGCCGCGCCCAGCAGGAAGGCATGCCGGTCATAGACGACCCGCTGTCGATGATCCGTTGCACCAACAAGGTCTATCTGGCCGAACTGATGGCGCACAATAAAGTCCCCGTGCCGCCGACCGTGATGATCGCCAGCGCCGCGGATTTCCATCTGGCCGCCGAGACGCTGGGCTTTCCGCTCGTACTGAAAATCCCCGACAGCGCGTTTTCGCGCGGCGTCAAGAAGGCATCCAGCTTTGCCGAACTGAAGGCGCTGGCGACCCTGTGGCTGGAGGATTCGGACCTTTTGATCGCCCAGAAATTCGTGCCCACCGACTATGACTGGCGCGTCGGCGTGCTTGGCGGCCAGCCGCTCTTTGCGGTCCATTACCTCATGGCCAAGAAACACTGGCAAATTGTCAACCATGACCGCGCCGGCAAGCCGGATGAGGGCGGCATCAAGACGTTCACGCTGAAGGATGCGCCGGACCATGTGGTCGAAACGGCGGTGCGTGCGGCGCGCTGCATCGGCGACGGACTCTACGGTGTGGACCTGAAGGAGACGAAAGACGGCGTCTTCGTCATCGAAGTCAACGACAACCCCAATCTCGACCATGGCTGGGAGGATTCAGGCGAGAAGGACGAGGTCTGGGTGCGGTTGACGCAGTGGTTCCTCGACCGGCTGGAGCGGCAGGGACGGTAGCGCGCATGACCACTTTCCGCTTGACCTTCCGGTCGATAGAGGGAGCAGAATGGCGGCATCGGCCGTCAATCCTGGCGAGATCGAGGCAATGCTTCGTCGGTGTCGATTTGAGCGGCTAGCATAAGAGCCGGCAAACGCGAGGAAAAACCAGATGGGTCTTGAACGAAACCGGCTCGGAACCGCGCTTGGGCTGGCCTGCATGGCGATGCTGGCCGGATACGGGCCATCGGCAGCCGCTGACACCATTTCGGTTTCAGAACTCAAGAATCGGACACACATCCATGGGTTGAGCGTGGATCGGGCAAATCCCGATTACCTTTTGATCGCGACCCATCACGGCCTCTATCGCGCTGCCCCGGACGGGAAGGCCGAACTCATCTCGGTTGTTCAGGATTTCATGGGATTCACGGCGGATCCGTCCAGTCCGACGTCGCTCTTCGCCAGCGGTCATCCCGCCGAAGTTGGAAATCTCGGGTTCATTGCTTCCGAGGACAATGGCGCGACGTGGAGACAGGTTTCGCCCGGCGTGGATGGTCCGGTCGACTTCCACCAGATGACTGTCAGCCCAGCCGATCCGAAAGTAATCTACGGCGCTTACGGTGGTCTCCAGAAAAGCCTTGACGCGGGCAAGACCTGGTCGGCGGTTGGCCCGCTGCCCGAGAAGCTGATCGATCTCGCGGCGTCGGCGAAAGACGTTGAGACGCTCTATGCCGCGACGGAGCGAGGCTTGCTGGTCAGTGCGAACGGCGGACGCGATTGGTTGGCCTCGATCGAAGGCTCGGCCGTGAGTATGGTCGAAGCGATGCCCGGCGGTACGCTCTATGCTTTCGTGCTGGGACGGGGGCTGATTCGCTCGAGCGAAGGACAGCTCGACTTCGCGAGCGTGGGTCATGACTGGGGCGATCGGATACTGCTGCATGTGGCGGTCGATTCGACCGATCCAAACCGTATTTTCGTTGCCTCGCATCACGGCGAAGTTCTGGTCAGCGCGGACGGCGGCGCGACCTGGAAGGAAATTGGCAAATGAAAGTCCGCGCGGCTTCGCGCTTCGGCGGCGCCCTGCCTTTGAAAGAAATGCGCCCGGCGTGCCCTTGAATTGAACCGCGTGCGCTACCCGCCGCGTGTCCTCTCGATCGCCGAGAAACGCTTCAGGAATGCGCTCTGCACGGATTTCGCCGGCTTCGAATCCAGGTCGAACAGGTCTGACGAGATGCCGCGCGGACGTCCGAAAAACTGCGTGGCCTCGGCGGTCGAAAAGCCGGCAAGCTGCGTCGCCTCGAAATAGGCGGCGATCTGGTCGGCCCGCTTGATGTCCTTCCTCAGCCTGTCTCCGTTATCGGCCGGCAGTGAAAAGCGCAGATGGATGGCCCGCTGCAGCCTGTCCTCCACTGCCCTGTAGCCGCCGCCGACCGCCGACTTGAACGGCGAAATCATGTCGCCGATGACATATTCCGGGGCGTCGTGCAGCAGCGCCGCAAGCCGCTCGTTCGGCGAGGCGTCGGAAACGATCGCGCAAAAGATCGCCTCGACCAGCAGCGAATGCTGCGCCACAGAAAACGCGTAGTCACCTCTGGTCTGTCCGTTCCAGCGGGCGACGCGGGCGAGGCCGTGCGCGATGTCGGCGATCTCGATATCGAGCGGCGAGGGGTCCAGCAGATCGAGCCGCCGGCCCGACAGCATGCGCTGCCAGGCGCGGGGCGGAGCGCCGATCCTGTCGGCCATCAGGCTTCGTCGCCCACGGCAGCGCCCTGCGGGAACGTGAACTTGGCCCAGGACGGGATCGACAGCGACACCGGCATTTCGCCGACGGTGATCGACGCGTCCGCGTCGATCGCATCCTTGACCCGGTCGATGCGGACGACGGCCAGGC
>JBGTLX010000406.1:0-1526 GCA_041743855.1 Rhizobiaceae bacterium
GCGCGGAGCAATTCGGCTGGCGCGGCCGCGGGGCCGTCGAGCGCGGTCACGCCCACGCCGACCCTTGTGTCGATCGGGATGTCCTGGCAGATGATCGAGTCGCGAAACGCCGCGACGATCTCGGCAACGATGGCGGGTGGATGGCCGCTTCCCACGTCTTCCGAAAAGAACACGAAGCTCAGCACGCTGACATGATAGAGCGTGGTGTCGCCGTCGAGGATCGATGACAGGCGCGCGACGCCGGCCCTGACGAAATCCTCGGAGTAGGCGTGGCCGAGCGCGCGGAGAAGATCGTTGAAGTGTTTTGCGTCGGCGAGCGTCACGAGGACAATCGATCCGGCCTTCGCCGAGGCGACGGCAAAGTCTTCCATGAAGCGGACGCGGTTGGGCAGGCGGGACACATGATCGGTTCGCCCGATCAGATCGTCGGCCGTCGCGTTTGCTTCGAGCAACGCCTGAATGCGGGCGAACAGTTCGGCGTTGGATGGCTCCGTGCCAAATGTCGGGGTTTCCAACGCTCCCGACGCGCCGCTTCGTCGCGCTTGCGGCATTCCGCCCTCCGACCTTGTATACAGGCCATCAAATTAGGCTTTGAAGATAAAGAGACGATTAAGAGGCGCGGTCGCGAACGGGCAACACGCGGATTTGCTCTGCCTTGCGACGCCTGGCGAATGAGATCGCATGCAACCCCACATGCATCGGGCAATGATGCCCGGCGGCGCAACCATTCGTTGGAGTTTTTCGTATAAGTCAGCGAGGACATGTCAGGGATTAAAATGCCGGCGAAACGAACTTTTCTGAAATCGCTCGCCGCCTTGCCGCTGCTGGTCATGTCGCTGACCGGCTGTTCCCCGCTCGGAGCGTTCAACGCCGTCATCCCGAAAGATCGGGGCGTTACGGTTGTCGCGCGCGGGGTGAGTTATGGTTCGGGACCCCGCCAAAAACTCGATATCTACGCGCCACCCGAAGGGGCCGGCAATCATGGAGTCGTCGTCTTCGCCTATGGCGGCTCGTGGAACAGCGGCAGCAAATCGGACTATGCGTTCGCCGGGCGAGCCTTCGCCGCCCAAGGCTTTGTCACCATGGTCTTCGACTACCGGCTGGTTCCCGAAATCCGCTACCCGGTCTTCGTAGAAGACAGCGCCAAAGCCGTGGCCTGGGCCTATCGCAACGCCGCAACCCATGGCGGCGATCCGGACAGGCTTTATCTGGCTGGCCATTCGGCCGGCGCGTACAACGCCATGATGGTGGCGCTGGCCCCGCAATTCCTGCAAGCCGAGGGGCTGTCGCCTTCGATCATCCGGGCGGCGGCCGGCTTGTCGGGACCCTACGATTTCTTGCCGCTAGACGTCGACTCCACCCGTGAAGCCTTTTCGCGCGTACCTGATCTTCCGGCGACGCAGCCCATAAACAACGTCCGACCCAGCCGAACGACGCCGCCGATTTTTATCGCGACCGGCGACGCCGACGATCTGGTGAAGCCGCGCAACACCAAGTCGTTGGCGGCGGCGCTGCGCGGCGCCGGT
>JBGTLX010000407.1:0-3459 GCA_041743855.1 Rhizobiaceae bacterium
GCACCACCAGCCGCACGCTCGGCGGCGGCGCCGACCTGACCTGGTTCGGCATCGGCACGGCAGGGACTGCGGAAGCCGCGGTCGGCTCGACCACGTCGAGCGAAGGCGAAGGCGCGACCGAGCGGTCCGAGCGCATCGAGATGTCGGTCGCCGCCGTCGTCACCGATGTCCTGCCCAACGGCAATCTGATGATCCGGGGATCGCAGGAGGTGCGGGTGAATGCGGAACTCCGCATCCTCACCATCGCCGGCATTGTGCGCCCGTCCGACATCGGGGCCGAAAACACGATTTCCTACGAGCGCATCGCCGAGGCGCGCGTTTCCTATGGCGGCCGCGGCCGCCTGACCGAGGTCCAGCAGCCGCCCTACGGTCAGCAGATCGTCGATCACGTATTGCCTTTCTAAGGTGTGTGGAGATTCAGGTCAGGCCGAGACGAAAATGGCGGATTTCGAGAACCGGAACGGAGCGTACGTTCGGGTACGTGAGTACCGGAAGCGCAGAAAGCCGCCATTTGCAGACCGGCATCACCTGAATCACAACTCACCGTAATGGCGAAAGGAAAAGAAGTGGCGATTACCGAAACCGCGCCCATCAAGACCGGATCCTCGCTGGTGATGCAGATCGGCGCGCTGGTCGGCGTCACGGCGTTGGCGGTCGGCGTGGGCTGGCTGTCCGGAAACTATCTGAACGGCGAGAGCGCCGGGACCAGCGAGAAAGCCGCGGCGGCCGCGCCAGGCAAGGTCATGCCCGAACACCGCGAGGCGGAAGCTAAAAAGCGCGAGGAAGGTCTGGGCGCGGAACCCGCGAGCCAAACTGTCATTCAACTGGCCGGCATCACCACCAATCTGGCCGCGCCAAGCGATGTCTGGATCCGCATGGAGGCGTCGATCGTGCTCGACAAACCACAGGATGCGGGCCTGCCCGAATTGATCCAGCAGGATTTCCTGGCGTTCGTGCGAACCCTGAAACTGCACCAGATCGAAGGCGCGAGCGGTTTTCAGCATTTCAAGGCCGATCTGGAGGAACGCGCCGCGATCCGCAGCGAAGGCCATGTCAAGCAAGTCCTGATCCGCACGTTGCTGTTCGAATGAGGCGGCTGGCCTTGGCACTCCTGCTGCTGTCGGCGACCGTTCCGGCCGCCCATGCGCAGCAGATCGATCTTGGCGGGATAGGCGCGGCCGACGGCACGACCGTTGGCTACATCATCCAGATGTTCGGCCTGCTCACCATCCTATCGGTCGCCCCGGGCCTGCTGATCATGGTGACAAGCTTCACCCGCTTCGTCATCGCCTTTTCCATCCTGCGCGCCGGCATCGGGCTGCAGACGACCCCGGCCAATCTGATCCTGATCAGCCTGTCCCTGTTCATGACGTTCTACGTCATGGCGCCGACCTTCGATCAGGCCTGGAACAACGGCGTCAGACCGCTGATGGACAACCAGATCACGCAGACCGAAGCCTTTGACCGGATTTCCGATCCGTTCCGCACCTTCATGGTGAAGAACGTGCGCGACAAGGATTTCGATCTGTTCGCCGATCTGGCCCGCGAGCGCGGCCAGACCGTGGCCGAGGAAACCGTCGATCTGCGCATCCTGGTGCCCGCCTTCATGATCTCGGAAATCCGGCGCGGCTTCGAGATCGGCTTCCTCATCGTGCTGCCGTTTCTGGTCATCGACCTCATCGTCGCCACCATCACCATGGCGATGGGCATGATGATGCTGCCGCCGACAGTGGTGTCGCTCCCCTTCAAGATCCTGTTCTTCGTGCTGATCGACGGCTGGAACCTGCTGGTCGGCAGCCTGGTGCGCTCTTTCACCTGACGTTTTTGCCCCGAAGCATGATCCCGAAAAGTGGGACCCGGTTTTCGGAAAAGATCATGTTTCGGAAAAGAGCCGCATGATCGCGAAAACACCTGCCAGCCCTGATCCGGGGTGGAAACCGCTTCCGGAAAAGATCACGCTCCGTCAGGTAGATAGACGATTTATCTCCCGTTAACTATAAGCCTTAGCCCTTTTGAAGGGGCGGTCTGCCATTGTCGCTTCAGATGGCGGGTTGATCCAGTTTTGAAGTGGTCATGGGCATGATGCCGCTCCGTCATACCGGCCGAACCGGTATGCAAAAAAGGCAACGTGTAAACACAAGGTACGAGTACCCATGGCCAGTATCATGACCAACGCTTCGGCGTTGACCGCTCTTCAGAGCCTCAACTCCACCAACAAATCCCTTGAAATGACACAGGCGCGCATTTCGACCGGCTACCGCGTCGCCGACGCCAGCGACAACGCCGCCTACTGGTCGATCGCCACCACCATGCGTTCTGACAACCTGGCGAACTCGACCGTGCAGGATTCGCTCGGCCTCGGCGCATCAAAGGTCGACACCGCCTACACCGGCATGAATAAATCCATCGACACGCTCAACGAGATCAAGGTCAAGCTCGTCGCCGCTAACGGTGCATCTACCGCCGACAAGGCCAAATACGACATCGAAATCAAGGCCCTGCAGGCCCAATTGAAGAGCTATGCCGACGGCGCGACCTTCTCGGGCGCCAACTGGCTCTCGGTCGATACAACCACTGGTCACACCACCGCCGGCACGTTCGACCCGGTCAAGATCGTTTCCTCTTTCAACCGCAACGCGGCAGGCTCGGTCTCACTCGGCACTATCGACATCGCGGTTCAAGGCATCAAGCTTTACGACGCCTTCGCGACGGCCACCGGCCTCAACGACGGTATCCTGGACGCAACCCGCCTGGGCACCACCGGCGCCCGGCAGGCTGCTTCCTCGCCGGCGGTAGGCGGCACCGACGCCGCAACGGACACCTACACAGTGGCCACGCTTACGGTTGCTGGCTTCAATGACGCCCAGATCACCAAGCAGTTGCGGGTAGTCGAAGCTGCTCTCTCGGAAATGACCACGGCAGCCACCAATCTCGGCGCCGCCAAGAGCCGCATCAATCTGCAGAAGGAATTCACGCAGAGCCTGATGGACTCCATCGATCGCGGTATTGGCCAACTGGTCGACGCCGACATGAACAAGGAATCGACCCGTCTCCAGGCTCTGCAGGTTCAGCAGCAGCTCGGCATCCAGGCGCTGTCGATCGCCAACGGCAACTCGCAGAGCATTCTTTCGCTCTTCCGTTAAGCCGACCCGGCTTAACGCCGCAAGTCGACCTCCGGGAACCGGGCCGCGCGCAAGCGCGGCCCGGTTTTCTTTGTGCTTCATCGAAAAATGAACGCGTGAGGCTTTCCCTGACCCCGGGATTAATTCGGCATTAACCATATCGGTTGTAGTCATGGTTAACCAAACGCTACGGCACGACCGCAACGGTCGAAATTTGAAGCCGCGGCGCTGACTTGGGCCGATCCGGCATGCTTCTGGCGCATGCCCGTCACAAAAGGGGTGAGTTTCGTGACAAGCATCATGACGAACGCTTCGGCGTTGACCGCACTGCAAAGTC
>JBGTLX010000408.1:0-4234 GCA_041743855.1 Rhizobiaceae bacterium
TATCGCCCTTCCTGGTGAAGGCCGTCGAGCTTCGTGGCGAAATGGGCTTCGAAGTCCATGAATTTCCTCCTGGCATTGTCGTCTCCGGCAGGGCCGGTTTAGGGTCTGTCGAGGATCAGGTTTCGGGCGTGGCGCGTGTCGGATTTCGTGCTCAAGGAGGCGAAAAGACCGCCGTGGTGTTGACCACCACAAGGGATTTTCAACGAACTTGAGCGTGCAATCCGCCGCGTCCCGGAGGGATATGGGCAAAATCGCCCATTTCGGCGTCGCAGGACCTTGAAAGGGGAAGGCCCTTCCTGCGGTCCCGCTCCTGGAACTGGACGATTTTTCCTCATACCACGCTCCAAATCCTGATCCTCAACAGACCCTATTGCGCCTTCACGCGGTCATCAATGCACCGACCGCAAGGTTGCGATCGGCGCGGGCGAATGGTTTTTGGGATGCTCGTGTCTGTGCGGGGCAGCCCGCCTTGTCTCATGCCCTGGGCTGCGCGGCTTGGTCTCCCTCGATTTCATGCTCCAGTTCCATAGCGCCTCGGCCGGCACCGGCAGGACAAGGAACCAGTGCTCGATAATGGCCAGCGCCATCATCGTGGCGAGGAAGGTGAAGCCGGCCTGTTGGAAGGGATCCGTCGCGGTCGCGGCTTCGGTGACGAGCAGCGCGCAGACGATAGTCGAAATCGTCACCGAGAACGGGAACAGCAGGTTCATCGGTTTCTGGTTCAGGAAACTCTTGAGATAAGCGAGGTGGTCGGGGAGGAAATGTTCGTTGACGTTGCGCACGCCCAAAACGACGTTGAGCCTCGCGCTTTCATGCATCCACCACAGGATGACGAAAGTCCACAGCCCGACCTCGTTTGGCCCGTTCCAGGTCAAAGCGGCGATGACGCCGAAAGATGCGATGATGGCCAGTTCGTGCCAGAGGCTGACCTGCAGCGCATGGCCGAGATGCGCCCAGCCGGCGCAGCCTTCCTCGCAGGCATGCCGGCGAGGACCGGTGACGTAGCCCATGTAAAAGCTGATCTCGTGCCAGCCCCAGGCGATCAGCGCCGATGCAAAGGCGAGATAAGCGCCCTTCACCGTGGTGTCGTCGCTCGTCGCCCAGAGCCCGTAAAGGGCGGCCGCAAACAGCGCGGTCGCGCCCAGCATGCTCCATTTGAAGGTTTTGCGCGGCAAGCCGTCCAGATAGATGATCGCCCCGGTGGAAAACCACCAGACGAACAGCGCAAACAGGATCGGCCACAGATAGGCTGTCACGCGGCCCGCTCCTTACCAGACCGGTTGCATGCGGCTTGTGTCGGGCAATTCGTTGTCCTTGGTTCTGATCATGAACAGGCCGGCAAAGATGCGGGCCGCCGACAGGCCGAGCCCGAGGCGTTTGGCGCGCGCGAAAAGACCGGTTTCCTTGGCCATGGCCGACGCCTTGTCGTTGATCACCCGAAGCTTTTCCAGCCCCTTGCGGAATTTGGGATGGTCGATGTCCAGCACCAGCGGAAAGACCTGCTTCGATATCTCGTTGGTCAAATGGAAGACCCGGTAATCGTAGTCGGTCGGGTTCATCCCCAGCGCCTTGTGGAACTCGGGGCGGGCATGATCGCGCACATACATGGTCGCATAAACCGCGAGCAGGAAAAAGCGCACCCAGAGCTTGTTCATGCCCTTGAGATATTCGGGATTGGCCCGCATCAAAAGCGCGAAAGCCTCGCCGTGGCGGAACTCGTCATTGCACCATTTGTCGAACCATTTGAAAATCGGATGGAACCGCCGCTCGGGATGGCGCTCCAGATGCCGGAAGATGGTGATGTAACGGGCGTAGCCGATCTTCTCCGACAGATAGGTGGCGTAGAAAATGAATTTCGGCCGGAAGTAGGTGTACTTCTTGGCCTTGGTCAGAAAACCCAGATTGACGCCAATTCCCTGCTCCTTGAGCGCTTCGTTGATGAAGCCGGCATGGCGCGCCTCGTCGCGGCTCATATAACTGAACAGTCGTACGATTTCGGGGTTCTTGCCGCGCTTCTTCATCTCCTTGTAAAGCACGCAGCCGGAAAACTCCGCCGTCAGCGAAGACACCATGAAGTCGGTGAATTCGTTGCGCAGCCCTTCCGGCAGCGACTCGAACTCCATCTTGTCCCAGTTCTCGTTGCGCTTGAAATGGCCCCTGTTCGGGTCGCTCTCCATCTCGTCCAGAAGTTCGTCCCACTCCTTGCGCACGCCCGAAACATCCATCCTGTCGAGCGCGTCGAAGTCGGTGGTGTAGAAGCGCGGCGACAAAAGCGTCGATTCGCGCGCCATGCCGTCCGTGTCTTTGGCCCTCAGCGACATTTTTTCGATGGTCATAGCTTTTCTCCCGACGAGAAACTGAATTCCAGAAGTTCCATGAATTCGAAGTCGCCGGTGAGCCTGACCCATAGCCGTTCGGGCGCGCCCGCCCGCGTCACCGTCGCCATGCGGTGAAGCGTGCGCCGCTCGCCATAGGGCACGACGATCTCGCCGCCCTGCACATGCACCTCGTCGCCGGGCTCGACGGTGACGCCGTCCAGCTCGACATGGGCATGCAGGCTTTCCCAGGTATGCTCGATCTCGATCGTGCAGGGCACGTCGATCCTTTCGCGTCCCAGTCGCAGGGCTTCGATCATCGTACCGTCCTCCCATCGTCGAGCAGTTGGGCAAACGCGCCTTCGTTGGATGGTCCGAAGGCGTTGAGGAGCATGGTGCGGTCGGTCAACGGATCGCGCAGCACCAGATCGCCGTCGGTCATGCGGACCAGGGTGAACGGCACGTCGCCGCCGAGGCCGTTCTGCTTGCGCTCATTGGCGAAGCTGCGCATCGTTACCCGGACGAAACCGCCGGCGCCGGGGCCGAATTGCCCGAGTTCGGCCCCGGTTGCGGCATCCCGCGCCAGCACGCTGCCGTCCGCGAGATCGCTGAAGCGCAGTTCCACCGAGGCGATCACCGCATCCGGGTCGATCGCCGCGGGCGCCCGCTCCTGCCGTCCGACCGCGACCAGAAGGATGACGATTCCGATCAGGCTGGCGAAGGCAATCGCCGGTTTGCGCTGCGGGTCCCTGTATGTCGTCGTCTGGCCCATGTCCTGTCTCCTTTAAGCGGCCAATGTCGCGCCGGCCGGTGTATGGCCCACCGCGCCTTCGGCGGTGACTGTGCCACGCGCCGGCGCGCGTCCCTTGAAGCCGGTTTCCTCTTCCAGGGTTCTGGCCAGCAGCGAGGCCACCGATCCGGCGTCCACGATGCAGCGCAGCATCGGTTGCGGGTTGGTCACATAGCCCGGCCGCGCATTCGGCCACAGCACCAGGAACGCGACGCGGTTTGGCTTCGTCACCGTCAGCGCGATGCTGCCCGCGCCGCCGGTAGGCTTGGCCAGCGACGCGGTTTCGATGAGCGACAGAGGCAGGTTGAGCGTCACCGGCAGCGCTAGCCCCGAGCGAATAACGATCCGCCTGGTGGTCAGCGTGTAGATGGTGGCGCGGGCGTAGAGGAACGCCAGCAGGCAGAGGATGCCGATCGATGCCAGTGCGATGCCGGCAAGCCATGCCGACGACAACAGCATCTCGGCTGCCGTCGCCCCGGCGCTTCTGGCTGAGGCGACTTGCCAAAGGAGAACGATGCCGAAATACGCCGCTACCTTGCGGACATGAAACGCCGAGCGGGCGAGTGCGCGCCATTGCGGCGAGCCTTGCCACAGCAGCTTCTCGCCCTTCGGCAGATGCTCCGGCAGTCCGGGGATCGGCTCGAACGCAAAATCGTCATGGTCTTCCATCACAGTAGCGGCTCCCCCCGCTTGCGCGTCGCATAGAGGTTGCCGCCGGCGAAATAGGCGCAGATGCGGTCTTCCTCGAGGAAGGTGACGGAATCGGCCGACCTGATGCGCGGGGCTCCCGCAAACTGGGCCGCGAGCAGCGACCGCACCTTGACGCTGCGTCCCGCGACCTGGCCGCCTACAATTTTGGCGAGGTTCATCGGCACCAGCAATGGACCCATGCCCGGCGAAGCAGCCTCGACCTCAAGATAGCGGACAACGTGCTCCGCCCGATCGACCCAGATGTCGGTCACGGTTCCGGCGGCCATTCCGTCCGCGCCGAACACCGTCATGCCACGCGGGTCGGGATCGCCGCTGGCGACGCCGTAATGGGGATCGATGCGCGACGGCACGATCTTGTTCTTGCCGTCCCAGGTCAGGTCCGGCCTGTCGGCGCGCTCCGCCCAGGCGGCTGGCCCGA
>JBGTLX010000409.1:0-2193 GCA_041743855.1 Rhizobiaceae bacterium
GGATGGCGCGGATGGCGAAAGGCATGGCCATGATCGCATTGACGGTCACCACCATGATCGGGGCGATGGCGAACACAGCGTCGGTCTGGCGCAGAAGCACGAACCAGCCGGCGCCGAGGACGATCGGCGGCACCACCAGCACAAAACCCGCGCCGGTGTCGGTCAGCCGCTTCAACAGGGTCATCGACCCGCCTCTCCGCCGCCAAGCCAGCGCGCCGCGCGCAGTGGTCAGCGACAGCGCCAAGGTCACCGAAAGCAGCGCCGACAGCAGCGCCAGCACGATGCTGGTTAGAGTCGCACGCTTCACCGCGCCGTCGGTTGCAAGTTTGCCGAGATCGGCCTCAAGCCCCGCGATCAGCGTCGCGGCCATCGGCCCGGCGACGAACAAAAGTGCTGCGACGACGAGTAGCGCGTTGAGCGCGGTTTCACCCTTGCTGGCTCTGACGAACCGCCGGCGCGCGACCGGCAGATTGGCGTCGCCCGTCATGTTCGCGCCAAGCCGCGTCAGCGCGACCACCACGACCACGGTCATCGATATTTGCAGGAGCGTCAGCGCGACCGCCAGCGCCGGATCGAAATCGAAACGCAGCGCCTGGTAGATTGCGACCTCCAGCGTGGTAGCGGCGGGGCCGCCGCCCAGCGTCAGGACAATGGTGAAGGAGGTGATGCAGAGCATAAAGACCAAACCCGCCACGCCGGGCAGCGCCGCGCGGATCGCCGGCCACTCGATGAAGCGAAAAGCCGGTCTTGCGCCCATGCCGAGCTGGCTCGCCAGCCGCCACTGGTCGGCGGGAACGGTGTCGAGCGCTTCGAGAAAGAGCCGTGTCGCCAAAGGCAGGTTGAAGAAAACATGCGCGACCAGAATGCCCGACAGGCCGTAAATGCCGGGCCAATTCTGCCCAGACATCGCGGAAAACAGGCCGCCGAAATAGCCGGCGCGGCCGAACAGCGCCAGGATGCCAAGCGCAGCCACGATCGCCGGCAGCGCCAGCGGCAGCGCGAACAGCCGCAGGATCAGGCCTCTGCCGAAAAAATCGGGATGCCGCGACAGAGCGCGCGCGACGAAGATTGCCGGGAGGACCGACAGCAAGGTCGACAGCGCTGCCTGCCAGAGCGTGAAGCGCGTGATGCGAAAAAGATAGGAATCGAAAGCGTCGATCGCACCCGACAGATCCCGCGCGCCCTCGACGATCAGGCCGGCGAAAGCGCCGCCTATCAGCACCGCGATCGCCGCAAGCGCAAGCGCGCCGGCTGCGATACGGGGGTCGGTGTAGTTGCGGGAGTGCATCCGGGTTGGCCAGCCCGGGTGAGATGACGTTTCTTCCCTGTCTTCCATGGTTAGCGATGGGCCGTCTCTACCTGCTCATGGCCGCCAGCCACTCGTCGACCCAGGCCTTGCGGTTTTCCGCCACCTCTTCCGGACTGAACAGCAGCGACTTTTCCGGTTGCACGAGCTTGCCGAAAACCGGGTTGAGCGGCTTACCGGTTTCGCCTGCGGGCAGCATCCAGTTGGTTTCCGGGATGACATCCTGGAAGGCAGGCCCGGTCATGAACGCCATGAACTGTTCGGCCAGCGGGTTGCTCGCGCCGGTGGTGGTCACGCCCGCCACTTCAATCTGCAGATAGTGGCCGTCCGAAAACGAAGCCGCCTGATATTTTTCCGTGTCCTCGGCGACCATATGGTAGGCGGGCGAGGTCGTGTAGGATAGCACCATCGGCGCTTCGCCCTTGGTGAACAGGCCGTAGGCCTCGCTCCATCCAGGTGTGACCGTCAGGATCTTTTTCTTGAGTTTCGCCCAGGCAGCCGGCGCGTCGTCGCCATAGACCGATTTGACCCACAAAAGCAGCCCAAGGCCGGGTGTCGAGGTGCGCGGATCCTGGATGACGATCTTTTGCTCGGGATCCCCGGCGACCAGTTCCCGCAGGCTGGTTGGCGGATTCGGTAGCTTTTCCGTGTCATAGACGATGGCGAAATGGGCGTAGTCGAAGGGTACGAAAATGTCGTCCGACCAGCCGCCGGGGACCTTTACAAAGGCAAGGTCGATCCCGGCCGGCAAAAACAGGCCGGTGGCCTTGGCCTCGGCGGTGAGATTGGTGTCGAGACCGAGCACGATGTCGGCTTTGGTCGACGCGCCTTCCAGCCTGACGCGATTCAGCAGCGCCACGCCGTCGGCAACCGAGACGAATTCGAGA
>JBGTLX010000410.1:0-2306 GCA_041743855.1 Rhizobiaceae bacterium
GCGCCAAGATCAGATCGCCTCGATGTTCGGGGTCAGCCGCATCCCCGTGCGCGAGGCGTTGGCGCGACTGGAATCGCAGGGCCTGATAGACTACCATCGATATCGCGGCGCGGTGGTTTCCTCGCTGTCCCTGGACGAGATAGCGGAAACCCATGACTTCAGGGCACTGGTGGAAACGGAGGTGATCCGCCGCTCCGTTGGCAACATGACCGCCGAAACCTTGCGGCAGGCTCGAATCTATGCGGGAGAGTTCGCGGCGACTTCGGATTCCGCCGAATGGGCCAGAACGAACCGGCTTTTCCATCTCACGCTTTATCGCGACTGCGGACAATCCTATCATCTCGAGATAGTCAGCAATGCGCTGGACAAGATCGCCAAATATCTGCGCGCCCAGCTGGTCTTGACGGGCGGCATCGAGAAGGCGATCCGGGAGCACGACGCCATCCTGACCGCCTGCGAACATCGCGAAGCCGACGTTGCGGCCGACCTGACCAAGGCTCACATTTTGGGGGCCAGCCGATCGCTCCGGCACTTTTTGGAAGCTGAGCGTTCACCAACGTCGCCGGTTCTGAAGCAAAGACGTAAAGCGGGAGTAGAGCCGCCAGCGCTGCCGTCAAAAATACTGTCCGGGCACGAGTCTAGCGGGCCGTCAAGAAAAACGGAATAAAGCGAGGATGCCGACTGCCAACACCAGCAGGAAAAGCGTTTCCGTCACGACGACAGCGACATGTCCCCAACCACGTCGCCGTGGCAGGCGAGCGGCGCGCACCAGCATGCGAGATTGCGGCCGCGCAATTCGCCCAGCGATGCCATTAGATCGGGCTGTTCGATGACCCAGGCGCGGTATTTCGCGATGACCTCGAACCGTGATCCTTCAACAGACGCTATATTGCGTCATATTAATTGGCATCGATAACGGCAGGAGACGGCAATGGGTCTCATCCAGTGTTCCGACAACGGCCTCTTCGCGCCGCGCAAGATCGCGGAAGCATTCCGCACGACCAGCGAGGAAGTCGCCCGCACCGCGGGGCTTGGCAGGGACGCGGTCCAGCGCAAGGACCGTATTCGGTCGGACAAGACCCAGCGTCGGCTGCGCGAGATGGTCGAGGTCATTAACAAGGTCGAGCCACGTTTCGGTTCGCAGCTGATGGCCTATGCCTGGTATCGCTCGGAGCCGCTACCGGGCTTCTCTGGCCAGACGGCCATGCAGCTTGTGCGCAGCGGCCGTGCCGACGACGTGCTGGATTATGTCGACGCGGTCGACGCCGGCGTGCACGCCTGACACGGTGCTGTATCGTGGAAAGCTCTATCGGGCGCTGAATCCCGTCTATGCGCGCGAGCCGCTGTCGGGGCGCGGCGCCGAACTCTACGGTGGACGATTCAATCCGAAGGGCGTGCCGGCGCTCTATGCGTCGTTGTCAGTGATGACGGCGTTGCGCGAAGCCAATCAGGTCGGCAATCTGCAGCCGACGACGCTCGTTTCCTACGACGCTGAGATCGATGGTGTGTTCGATTGTCGGGATGACCGTGCTCTCAAGGCGGAGGGAATGGACGCCGCGGCGCTCGCCGACGGCACATGGCGCGACGAGATGAAGGCGAGCGGGGAAGCACGAACGCAGGCGTTCGCACGCCGGCTTATCGTCGGCGGCTATCACGGCTTGCTGGTGAGAAGCTTCGCCCCAGGTGCTGCCGCCGACGATCTTAACCTGGTGCTTTGGAAATGGGGCGATGCGGCGCCTGCCCGCATGATCCTGATCGACGACGAGAACCGCTTGGTCGGGATATAAGCCTATGCGGCTTTCCGATCAGCCAGCCGGTCATTGCTGGTGCCGGCCAAATTCTCCGAGTCCGCCGCGAGAGCTTTATCGACGTCAGCGAGCTGCTCGAGCTTCAGCTTCAACTCGGCTTCGAAGCTGAAGGCTTCGCCAACCCGCGGCCTGTACGAGGCGAGGCGCTTTTGCGCACCGGCGAGCCGCCGGCGATAGTTCTCCTGCTCGCCCTCGAAATCGGCAAGAGCATGCTCGAGCCGGGCGATGGCGCCGATCGGCGTCGTGGTGACGGGAAGCTCGACCTCATGCTCGACGCCGGTGCGCAGCAGCATGGTGGTGTAGTGGAAGCCGTCCTTACTGAGCCGCTCACCGGAGAATTTTAGATCGAAACCGCCGATCGAAGCGATGACGGCCTCGCCGTCATGCTGGAGCTGCACAAGGGTCAGGATTTCCCTCATCAGCGCGCGGCCGGCGAGTTTTCGCTCGTCGAACGCCTCGCCAGTCACGGTCATGGAGAAGGCATCGCCCGTTGTGGGC
>JBGTLX010000411.1:0-11285 GCA_041743855.1 Rhizobiaceae bacterium
GTGGTGCTGCGGCTCGGCCGCAACAACGGCGTTTTCACGCCGGCGGACTCCCATCACGACCTTATCGCTGCGATCACCGGCGCATCCGAGAATTCGGTCTCGCGCCGCGCCGGCCGCCTCGCCGCCCAGGAGGAAGACTTCGCATGACCGACAACCCCAACTCCGTCGCCGGCCGCGCCCTCGATCGGGCCGACACGCGCGTTCGCCAGGATGAGGGACTTGGCGGGGCGTTGCGCGCCTTCATCGACCGCGTCAGGTCGGGCGACCTCGGCATGATCCCGGTGGCCGTTGGCCTCGTCGTCATCACGATCATCTTCACGGCGCTGAACCCGATCTTCATCCGGCCGGGCAACGTATCGAACCTCCTCTACGACTGCGCCACCACCGGCATCATCTCGCTCGGCATCGTCTGCGTGTTGCTCCTGGGCGAGATCGACCTTTCCGTGGGTTCCATGTCGGGGCTCGCTTCGGCCATCCTCGGCGTCCTCTGGATCAACAATGGCTGGCACCCCGCGGGCGCGATCCTGGTGGCGCTGGGGCTGGGCGCCGCGGTCGGCGCGCTCTACGCCACGCTCTTCAACCGCGTGGGTATGCCCACCTTCGTGGCGACGCTGGCGGGCCTGCTCGCGCTTCTCGGGTTCCAGCTCTACCTGCTCGGGAGCACGGGCTCGATCAACCTTCCCTTCGCCCAGCCGCTCGTGCGGTTCGGGCAAAACCTCTATATGCCGAACTGGCTGTCCTTCATCCTCGCGCTGATCCCGGGGGCGGCAGTGCTCTGGACCGGCTTCAGGGCGAGGGTGCGGAGACAGGCGGCGGGCCTCACGGGCGTCGCGAAGAGCGTCCTCCTGGTCAAGGCCGCTACGCTCACGCTCGTTCTGCTGGTGGTGGTCCTTTATCTCGCGCAAGGGCGGGGCGTGCCCTGGATGTTCGGTCTCTTCGTGCTCCTCGTGGTGGTGATGGACTACGCCTTCACCCGTACCAAATGGGGCCGCTCGCTGATTGCGGTCGGCGGCAACCGCGAGGCCGCGCGCCGCGCCGGTATCAACGTGCGCCGAATTTATCTCAGCGCGTTCGTGCTTTGCTCGACTCTCGCCGCGCTCGGCGGCGTTCTGGCGGCGACGCGCCTCGGCTCGTCCTCGCAGCAGGCGGGCTCGGGCGACGTGAACCTCAACGCCATCGCGGCGGCGGTGATCGGCGGGACATCGCTCTTCGGCGGACGGGGTTCGGCCTATTCGGCCCTGCTCGGGATCATCGTGATCCAGGCCATCTCGAACGGGCTGACCCTGCTCAACCTGTCCTCGTCGCTCCGCTACATGATCCTCGGGGGCGTGCTGGCGCTGGCGGTGATCGTGGACAGCCTCGCGCGCCGGTCGCGCGCCAGTCACGGGCGCTGATCATGGGCGACTCCCTCAACGGCAAGGTCGCGGCAATCACCGGCGCAGCGTCGGGCATCGGCCTCGCATGCGCCAAGGCTCTGCTAAATGCTGGAGGCCGGGTCGTGCTCGTCGACCGCGCGGAGGAAGCGTTGAAGAGCCTTTGCTCCGAACTCGGCCCCCAAGCGGTCCCCCTGGTGATCGACGTGACCGACCCCAAAAGCGTCGCCACCATGATGCCGCAAATCCTGGAGAAGGCCGGCCAGCTCGACATCTTCCACGCCAATGCCGGCTCCTATATCGGCGGCGACGTGATCGAGGGCGACCCGGACGCCTGGGATCGCATGCTGAACCTGAACATCAACGCGGTCTTTCGATCCGTTCACGCCGTCCTGCCCCACATGGTCGAGCGCAAGACAGGCGACATCATCATCACCAGTTCGATTGCCGGGCTGGTTCCGGTCGTCTGGGAGCCGATCTACACGGCGTCCAAGCACGCGGTTCAGGCGTTCGTTCACACGGTGCGGCGGCAGGTGGCGAAGCATGGTCTGCGCGTCGGCGCGGTGGCCCCCGGCCCCGTCGTCACCGCCTTGATCAGCGACTGGCCGAAGGACAAGCTCGAAACGGCGCTGGCGGCCGGAGATCTGATGGAGCCGACGGAAGTCGCCGAGGCCGTGCTGTTCATGCTCACCCGCCCCCGCAACGTGACGATCCGGGACCTCGTCATCCTGCCGCAGAGCAATGACCTCTAAAGCCATCTTTTTGGGATGAAGCCATGCCCGACCATTATCTCGGCATCGATGTCGGCACGGGCAGCGCCCGCGCCGGCCTGTTCGATGGAACCGGACAGCTGTTGGCGTCGGCCAAGACCGACATTGCCACATTCCGCGAGCGCGGCGAAATGGTGGAGCAGTCGAGCAACGACATCTGGCGCGCGGTCTGCGCCAGCGTCCGCGATACCATGGCGAAATCCGGCGTCGCCGCCGGCTCGGTCGTGGGCATAGGCTTCGACGCCACCTGTTCGCTGGTCGTCCTCGGCGACAGCGGCCAACCGCTGCCCATCGGCAATTCCGGCGACGATGAGCGCAACATCATCGTCTGGATGGATCATCGCGCCACGGACCAGGCGCGCAGGATCAATCGGACCGGCATGGATGTCCTCGACTATGTCGGCGGCTCGATTTCCCCGGAAATGGAAACGCCGAAGCTGCTCTGGCTGGCCGAGCACATGCCGGACACTTTCGCCGATGCCTGGCAGTTTTTCGACCTGACGGACTTCCTGACCTGGCGGGCGACCGGCAGCCTCGCTCGTTCGGCCTGCACGGTGACCTGCAAATGGACCTATCTGGCGCATGAAAACCGTTGGGACGAGGCCTATTTCAGAGAGATCGGGCTGGGCGCGCTTGCCGACGAGTCGTTTGCCCGCATCGGGACGGAAGTCGTACCGGGAGGTACTGCCCTCGGTGACGGATTGACGACGAAGGCAGCAGCCGAGCTTGGGCTGGCGCCGGGTACGCCGGTTGCCGCCGGCCTTATCGATGCACATGCCGGCGGGATCGGCACGGTTGGCGCGCGGGGCAGCGTCGGCGACGTTCACTCCCGGATGGCCTATGTTTTCGGGACTTCGGCCTGCACCATGTCGTCGACGTCGCAACCGGCCTTCGTGGACGGCGTCTGGGGGCCGTATTTTTCAGCGATGGTTCCCGGGCTGTGGCTGAACGAAGGCGGTCAGTCGGCGGCCGGCGCGGCCATCGACCACCTCGTTAGGCTGCACCCGGCGGCGGAACAGACCGCCGCAAAGGCGCGCGAACATGGCCTGACGCTCAGCCAGTACCTGTCCATGGAGGTGGAGAAACGCGGGGGCGCGGCTGTGGCGGCGAAACTCGTCGGCGGCATCCATGTCGTGCCCGAGTTTCTCGGCAACCGCGCACCCTTCGCCGATCCGGATGCCCGGGGCCTGATCGCGGGGCTCGACCTGGAAACGGATTTCGACAGCCTCCTCGGCCTCTATCTGGCCGGCGTTTACGGGCTCGGCTACGGGGTGCGCCAGATCGTGCGCTCGCTTCAGGAGAAGAATGTTGCGATCGATACGATCGTGGTCAGCGGGGGCGCCGGACAGAGCCCGTTGGTTCGTCAGATGCTTGCCGACGCAACCGGGATCGTCGTCGCGGCTTCCACGTCGCAGGAACCGGTCCTGCTGGGATCGGCGATCCTAGGCGCCGTTGCGGCCGGGCACCATAAAGACATGGTCGGGGCAATGGCGGCAATGTCGGAACTGGGTGACCTCTATCGCCCGGAGACCTCGACGGCGGATTGGCATACGGCTCGTTTTGCGTCTTTCCAACTGCTGCAAGACGCCGGCCGGGCCATCAGAAAAGTCGGGGGCGCGAGCCAAGCGAATCCATCGCCATCTGAAATATAGCTCGCGCGGTGCAGCAATCCGAGAGCCGAGTGAGTTCGGCCCACCTGTGCCTTGGCGCATTTCAATTCGCTCCATTTGACGGTTGGAATCGAGTCGGTCACTCTATTGTCGGGAGATGGCAGCCGGCCTTGCGATTGCCTGTCAGATACTCGTCGACGAGTTGCCGGAAGCGCACCGGTCCGAAACTCGGAAAATGTCCGCCATGCACGACCGAGACGGCCAGGCTCCGCATCCGCTCCAGCGTCGCCAAATAGCCGTCGACCACCGAATGGTAAGCGTCATCGATCAGCGGTCCGTCATAGACGATGTCGCCGGAGAGCAGGATGCCGGTCTTGGCCTCGAGCAGCGCGGTGCCACCAGGCGAATGCCCGGGCGCGTGTGGATGACCTCGAACACGCGGTCACCGAGATCTATCGCGTCGCCATGCTCCAGGATGCGGTTGGCCGGCGCGGCTGCAATTCGGTAGCAAGAGGCGTCCCATCCCTCCGGTTGCGCGATGAACATCTCGTCGGTTGCATAGCGGCCGGCAAGCGTCCAATCATTGCGCGGGTTGGCGAGGATGTCGGCCTCCGCCTGGTGGACGCAGCGGTCCGGAAATTCGTGATGGCAGCCGATATGGTCGAAATGCGTGTGGCTTGCTACGCATAGGAGCGGTCTTTCCGTAACCAGCGGCACGGCTTCGTGCAAGCTGAAATGGCCGAGACCGGTGTCGAACAGGAGATCGCGATCGCGCCCGCGTATGTGCCAGATGTTGCAGCGGTAGAAGGACTGGATCCATGGCTCATGGATCAGCGTGACGCCATTGGCCATGCGAATGGTCCCGTACCAGCCGTCCTTTCCGATCTTCCGGGTCGCCATCGTCAGCCCCTCAGCACGATGATTTCGGCGGCTGCGCAGGAAAGTTGGACCCGATCCCCGGCGGCCACCGGCTGGCGCGCTGGAATTCTCGCCACGAAGCGTGTCGCCCCGTCGCGGCGCGATAGGCCGGTGACGCGCTTGAAGCCGCCCTGGAAAACCACGTCCATGACGTCCGCCTCGCCGAGGTCGGTTGCTTCGACGGCGCCGCCGATCCTATGTGCTCCGGACGGATGGCGAGCGAACAGTTTGGCCGACCGCCGCATCGTCCTGTGCCCGGATAGGCCCGATCTAGCTTTGCACCACGATCCCGCCGTCGAAAACCTCGACCCTTCCTGAGAACAGCGTGCTCTCGCCCATAAAGGTAGCGGTGAAGCGTGTCGCTGGTCGGGCGTAGACCCGCTCGGGCGCTCCCTGATCCTCGATTTGCCCCTCTTTCATCACCACGCAATGATCGGCGAGCGCCATCGCCTCTTCCTGATCGTGGGTGGCGTGGATGAAAGCCGCGCCGACGCGTTTCTGGATAGCCTTCAGTTCTTCCTGCATCTGCCGGCGATGATCAGATAGCTGACCGTAAGAGGCAGCGTGATCAGCCCGCGCAGCCATGCAGCGCCTGGCAGATGAAACGCGCGAAGCCCCACGCCGCAAGGAAGCCGAGCGCCACCGCGGCCGCCGACGAGATGAGGGCGCCCACGATCGAGTTGACCAGCGCCGAGGTCAGCCGCGAATCGCCGAGAACCGCGTCGTACCAGCGCAGTGAAGGCCCCGTGAAAGGCGGGACGGGAAACGACGTCGACTGCAGTGAAAAAAGCGCCAGCACGGCTACCGGCAGGAAGATGAAGCCATGGACGGCGAGCGCATAGCCGGCCGCCACCAGCCTGATAGTCACTTTCATCGGTCAGGCCCGCTCGATCTTGAGCCAGCGCGCGCAGGCCAGATGGGCGATGGTGACCACGGCCATCGGGATGATCGCCAGCGCCGAAGCGAGCGGGAAATCGCCGCGCCGGCCGATTGCATCATGATCAACTGCGGCGGATACGGCGAAGTCCATGTGTAGAAGAATGCCTGCCCACGGCTCCAGCCGATGGCCGCAGAGTGATAAACGTCCAAAAAAAACTAGCTCATAGACCCCTCAGCCACCTTAGCTTTCGGGCGTACCTTCTTTCTCCTGGCTGCCCCCTGATTTCCTGTCAATTTGAGACGCACTGCCGGTTCATTCGCCAGCGCTCCTACAATCGCCTCGGTCATTGTCCGGGCAACGAAGTCGCAATTGATCGAAGCGATCAGCTTGACACGATCCAGTTCGTTGTCATTGAGCGTCCAAAACACAACCCCGACTCTTAGCGAACTTTGAGAGCGCTTCAGCCTGCGCACCATGTACCGCGCATGGGTCATCGAATCCGCATTTAGAAAGCCTATAACGACTGTCTGACTGCCGCTGAGGTTCAGATCCCTGATCCGATTTGGCACCAGGGCATGATACTCGATCACGCTGGCGGCAGCGCCTTGCACGGTGAGGACTTGAGCGAGCATCGCTGCGGCTGCATCGTCTAGTTCGCCACGTCCGCCTGCGCACAGAACGGTTTTCCCGGTACCATCGGGAAGCTCCGGCGCTTCATCTGTATCGTTGGCTTGGTCGACGGCCGGGTTGCCCTGACCGCTATCGCTCTCATCCTTGTCATCGTCTTCTGCTTCCTCCTCGGCAAACTCGTCGAGGTTATCGACAAGCGCGGTGGCGCTGTCTGCGACACGTTTCCGCCTTTCATCCGACATGACGCCCCGCGCCCGGTCGAGTTCGCCGAGCGCCAGAGCCGGGATGGCAACCGTTTGGTAGAAGGTAACCAAATCGCCCTCCTCAAGAAATGTCTCGGCGCGGTCGGTTGCCTCGTCCGGATCGCTCGCCAAAAATCGTTGGTATAGCTGCTCGTGCGGATCGAGGACGGGGTCGTTGCCGAGTAGCACATCGAGGAATTCAAACTGCGGCACATGTCGGCCAAGCACGACAAGGCAGACGGTAAGTGGGGTGGAAAGCAGCAAGCCTAGCGGGCCCCAAAGCCACGTCCAGAAAATTGCCGCTATGATTATTGCTAAAGAGGAAAGGCCGGTGCGCGACCCGTACAGCCAAGGCTCGACGACATTGTTGCTGACAAGTTCAAGGACAATGAAAAGAGCCGCCGTCCACAATACCATCGTCCATCCGGGATCCACAGCCAATGCCAGGATGAGTGGAAGGACTGAAGCGATGATCGGCCCAATATACGGTACAAAACGCAGCACCAGGGCCAGCAGTCCCCAAAGGGGGGCATTGGGAACACCGATCAGCCAAAGGCCGATGCCGATAGGCACCGCATAGGTTACATTCACGATGAGCTGCATCAAGAGATATTGGCCAACGCGGCGGCCCGCATCCTGAAGCGCTTCGGTAGTCCGATGGAGGTCACCGGCCCCGACAAGGCGAATGAACCGATCCCGCAGATCCTCACGCTTCAACAGCATGAAAATCACAACCACAATGATAATGCCTCCAGTCGCCATGGGCTGGATTAGCGGACCGATTATGGTTTGCAGAACTTGAAAGGGCTGCGGTGCAGGCTCGACGACCTCTACAGGCAACGGATCTACCGTCGGCTCACCCCCATCAGTTGTAGGGTCGTCGTTTGACGGCTCGCTGTCCTCTTCGATTTGGCGTCCCAGGCGTTCCAGAATTTTCGTGAGGCGACCGAAAATGCCTGTCCCGATATCGGCGTCCTTAAAGGCTTGTACCTTGGTTTCGATGTTGGTTTGATAAGTGGGTAGATTCGTCGCAAGACTGGCCAACTGGCTCGCCACAACCGCGCCGAAAAGGAAAATCGACGCAAACGCCGCTACGACCACCGACACCACGGCGATTGGGCGGGGAATTCGAAGTTTTCGCAACCAGCCCACGACAGGGGCTAGTGCGAATGTCAAAAGCAGCGCGACCGCCAATGGCAAGAAGATATCGCGGCCAAAATAGAGCGCCGTTACCGTCGCCACTACCACGAGCAGCTTCGGATACGTCGCCTGCTGCGTTGTCCCGCTCGACCGTAAGGTGGGGCTCTGCTTCGGCAAGCCACGATTGGATTGGGTCGCTTCATGCGTGGTCAATCGGTTCGGGCCTCCACGAGCACTAGCGTGATGCGAAGCCAAGCTCGAATTGAGCTATCCTGGCTAGGTTCGCTCTTAACGCATTGGCTGGTCGCATAAAAAAATAAACAGATGCCAGCGTCATACCCAATTCGGCCCAACCGATTCTGTTCCCCGACCCTAATAAGCCAGTCGGTCGCGTCTAGGCATCACTATGTCGGCAACCGAGCTGGGAATTGATTTTGTTTTTCGGATATCGCAAGCTGCGGCGATGGGGCAATTTCTCGATCACAAGCTAGATTGCAAGACCTGCGGGACCATCTACATGGACATCCCCGAGCATGTCTCCAATGACACGCCTATTTCATGCAGCACATGCGGCGGCCTCCTTGGCCGATGGGGTGATTTGGTGGCCGACTTCGAGAGCCAGTCCCGAGGAACCCACATCTTCGATTTGAAATACGGGAAGATCGAAGCGAAGTAGAGGCTTGGGTCCGCTAGTCAAGCAAGAAATTCGCATATAGAGATCGACAAGTATCTCAGGCAGATGCATGACGCACCGCCTTCCACCGAGCTGCCCCGGTGCCCAGAGCGAGCAAGTCTTTGGAGACTGCCTCCGAGCGCGGGAGACTTGGCAAATCCATAACTCTTTCACTGATCGTACGCTTCCAAACGGCGAGCGCCAAGGCACGCACCGGAGCGCGTAGATCAGCTTTTTACCTGCAAGGTAGGAGAGTTTGATCACCGCTTGATGCTGGAAAGACACAAATACCTCTCCCGAATCAGGTAGCCTTGTTGCAGTCAAATGTTGCAACACTGAAATCTAACGTAGAGGCAACCATGCGCAAAAACCACATCGCTGCCACTCTGGTCCTGGCTGCCGCAGTCTGGGGTACCGACGCAGCAGCTGATTGCAACATCTCCGACGCAAAGCTCGAGGAAGCCATCCTGCTAAAGCCGGAGCTTCGCGATCGAGAAAATCGCCAGATGGTGCGCGATCTGCGAGCGCTGCGCGACTCCGCCTTTATCCTCTGGTCATATGGGCTTCATGACGATTGTGAGCGCATCCTCGGGAACATCCGTGAGCTGATTTCGTCGCCTTCCATGGGAAATCTCGGTGACAACGACGAGGACGAGGCGGATCAACAGCTAGCTGCTGGAGAACCCAAGACTCATAGCGGCGGCGACACTGTAGGAAATCGTGGCGACAAAGATGCTAAACCGCTCATCAATATCAACCAGCTTGGACCTGGCCTCAGAGCGGACGAGATCCTCGGGGCGGAGGTACGCAGTTCTGACGACAGAATAGTTGGAGAGGTCCGAAATGTTGTCATCGGAACCAAAGACCGGTGGGATTACGCTGTTGTCGCCTCGGGAGGTTTTTTCACTCCGGGCAAGGAAAGCATCGTCGTGCCGCTTCGCTATCTTCAGGTCGATCAGGAGCGCGACAGTTTTTTTCTCCGCATTACGGAAGCTGAGATGAAGACGGTTCCACTAATGCCTGACCAAGACTATGCGTGGCTTTCCGACGAGGCGTGGCGCGCCAGAAACGACGCCATTTTTCAGAGTCTGATGCCTACGTCCGGATCGGTCGAGTGAAGATCAGACTTTTCATGCGACCGGCCGGGGATCACGCGAACGCGCGGGCGACGTATAGGCCTCTCTTCCACACGCAGTATCGGGGGTCAGTCGACAGCGGCGATGACTGGCGCGCTCATATGGGTGAAGGGTCGTTGACGCGCGTCGAGTGGCGACCGCCATTCTTAATCCCTTGTGAATTGAATCCCAACGAGGTCATGGCACAAGTTCTCGCCAACTCTCCGCTTGACACGTAATGACAAAGTTGCCGACGCGCGTAGTGCCTGTCCAACATCTCTAGCTTCGCCTGCCCCTGCCCTGCCCGCCACTCCCACGGTTTCTGGAAGGCGCCTGACCAGATACCCACTCGGTCTGCTTCGGTCGCTCGCTCGAACACGTCGTACTTGCCGCCGCTATACTTTGACCAATCGACCGCATGGCCGTTGCGCACCAGCCATTTTGAAACGCTGTGACCGTCCGCGCGAATGCAGTCCCCAATCAACCTGTCATATTGATC
Source organism: Rhizobiaceae bacterium (assembly GCA_041743855.1). Lineage (GTDB taxonomy): Bacteria > Pseudomonadota > Alphaproteobacteria > Rhizobiales > Rhizobiaceae > JBGTLX01. Next base: position 9,851 of record JBGTLX010000411.1, read on the forward strand.
AAGGCCGATGATGCTGCCCCGGGTTGGCGACGCTTCGGCAATGCAGGCAGCCAAGGCTTTGGCTGCGATGGCGCCGCACCTCTTCTTTTTTCCGCCCGCTCTCAACCTGCCTTACAATTCGCGCTCGACCAAGCGGCGTCAGCCGGGCATTCTTATGGACGTTCATCCGGTCCTCCGGCAACGCCGCGAGGGTCAGCCGCGCATCCTCATGTTCATCTGCTCACCGGACTATTGTTCGATGACACATCGAGATCGCATGAGCCCAACGCGCGCAAAGGCTCATGGCACAGCGATACAGCTACTCCATCTCCAGCCGCATCAAGGGCGAGATGCGTATCGACAACGCAACTTTGCGCGTTCCCGCGTCAGAGCTTGAATCGATCACGATCAGGCTGGTCACCAACGCGACAGGTTCGCCAAGGGTCGGTTAGCCGATCAGCGCGCGGTTCTTCAGAACGTGTTGCAGACAATCACGCTCGGATCCCGAAGCCATCACTGTCGAGATGAACGCGCGATGCTCGACATCATCGCCTGCGCAGCACCACGATGCAGCACCTCAACCGCGGAAACTTGTGGTCTGGCAAAAGTTGATCGAGAGACGGTGGGCCGAAAAGAGGCGGATGTCGCCCGAAGAGACGCATTTTGCGAGATGGATAAAGACCGGCACTGCCTAAACCACGGTATAGACGAGCTTTTCTAGGCGCGATATGTGGCCGGGTGTCAGCAAAAACCCACTGGTGGAGCTGAGGAGGATCGAACTCCTGACCTCGTCATTGCGAACGACGCGCTCTCCCAGCTGAGCTACAGCCCCGTCCAGTGGTTGGCGCATTTATCGGCCATGGCGATTGCCTGTCAAGCGCGGCGCAAGCGCCGGACTTGCCGCATTGCGGCGCAATGGCTACATGTCGCAAAATCATTGGAGAACGGCATGCTCGCCCTAATACAGACCGTGGTCCTGGCGCTCGACATCTACTGGTGGATCATCATCGCCTCTGCCATCTTCTCCTGGCTTTACGCCTTCAACGTGGTCAATCCGCGCAATCAATTCGTCGGCACGGTCGGCAACATGCTGTTTCGCCTGACCGAGCCCGTCCTGCGCCCGATCCGCAATCTGATGCCCGATCTCGGCGGGATCGACATCTCGCCGATCCTCCTCCTGCTGCTGATTTTCTTCCTGCGCCAGTTTTTGATCACGACTGTCGCTCCGCTCGTGGTTTGAGACGGTAAGCCAGTCTTCCCCGTTGCCACGCCCGCTTTCGCGTCTGGCTATTTCAAAGAACCTTCCCTCTTGGGAAGTCGGGAAAACGGGCGGCCTCTGGTTCGCTCGTTTTTTAGTTTATATGCGACCCGAAGGCCGCCCGTCCGGCGTTCTTCCCTCAACCGGCCTGCCGGCCGCCCGTGGTTTGGCCACGAGAAGCACACGACATACGGTTCG
>JBGTLX010000412.1:0-4239 GCA_041743855.1 Rhizobiaceae bacterium
ATCGCCGCCGTCAAGGCGCCGGGCTTCGGCGATCGCCGCAAGGCCATGCTGGAAGACATCGCCATCCTCACCGGCGGTCAGGTCATCTCCGAAGACCTCGGCATCAAGCTCGAAAATGTCGGCCTTAACATGCTCGGCCGCGCCAAGAAGGTGTCGATCTCCAAGGAGAACACCACCATCATCGACGGCGCCGGCAAGAAGCCCGAGATCCAGGGCCGCGTCGCCCAGATCAAGCAGCAGATCGAGGAGACCACCTCGGACTACGACAAGGAAAAGCTGCAGGAGCGTCTGGCCAAGCTGGCCGGCGGTGTTGCCGTGATCCGCGTCGGCGGTGCGACCGAGATCGAAGTCAAGGAAAAGAAGGACCGCGTCGACGACGCCCTCAATGCGACCCGTGCGGCCGTTGAAGAAGGCATCGTTCCGGGCGGCGGCGTCGCTCTCCTGCGCGCTTCCCTCACCATCAAGGCTGTCGGCGCCAACTCCGACCAGACCGCGGGCATCGCCATCGTGCGCCGCGCTCTCCAGGCCCCGGCTCGTCAGATTGCCGCCAACGCCGGTGCGGAAGCATCGATCGTCGCCGGCAAGATCCTTGAGAACAAGGGGGCGACCTACGGCTACAACGCCCAGACCGGCGAATATGGCGACATGATCGTCATGGGCATCGTCGATCCGGTCAAGGTCGTGCGCACCGCTCTCCAGGACGCGGCCTCGGTCGCCGGCCTTTTGGTCACCACCGAAGCCATGATCGCCGAAGCTCCGAAGAAGGATTCGGGCGGCGGCGGCATGCCAGGCGGCATGGGCGGCGGCGGCATGGGCGGAATGGGCGGCATGGATTTTTAATCCAAAGCCCAACCAGCCTTCACTCGCGGAAAGGGCGGCCGAGAGGCCGCCCTTTTTGTTGTCTTGGGCGCTCCGGAACAAGGGCGCTGCGACGGCGTGGGTGAGCGCCCGGTAAAGGCATGGTTAGAATACGGTTAGAACGGCTGGCGCCCAAGGACTTTTTGCCCGCCATGGACGTTCTCCAGGCAGTCCGCACAAGCGGGCCAAGTCGATGTCGTCTCCCTGACGAGGTCGAAACAACGGAGAAAAACGATGAAAATCAGTCACAAGATCGGCGCTGCGGCGGCTTTCGCTCTCGCGGCGGTGACCGGAACAACCGGCGCGGCGCAGGCTTCCTTCGCGTCTGAAAGCGTCGACACCGGCGGGATCAGGAGCATTCTGCGCAGCCAGACCGCCGCGTCGGGCCTGCTCGGAACCGAGCCGGCTGCGGAAGAAAAGTTGCAGCAGTTTGCGGGCAACAGTTCTTCGAACTCCAGCTCGAACGGCTCCTCCAACTCAAACTCGAACAGTTCTTCGAATTCAAACTCGAACAGCTCTTCGAACTCAAACTCGAACAGTTCGTCGAACTCGAATTCCAACAGCTCGTCGAACTCGTCTGACGACGACGGTGACGACGACCGCCGCAGAAACCGTCGCAACCGCTAAAATATTCGGGGTCGGCTAGCTCGGCCCCCTTTCCATTTTCAGGCGGGGTGAACTCGGATGGCCTCATCCGCGTTCATCCCGCTTCAGGACGCATATCTAAGCCAAGCAGCCGCAACCGAAGCCAGGTGCCAAGCGATGCCGATCCGCTTCAACAAGACTTCAGCCACGATCAAATTCCTCTGCCAGCCGAAAGATCTCGGCGTGATAGCCGAACCGCGCCAGGCGAGATCGGTGCTGCCAGACTGGTTTCGCAAGATTGCACCCGTCGATCTCGAAAAGGTCGGCGCCCGCGACAACGCGATTACCATCAAACGGTGCATGCCGTTTCTCGACGCCCTGTCGACAGGCTGGGTGCTTCCCTTGGCGGCCGAGGTCCGTCTCGAGATCAAGGATGACGGCCGGACGGTGGACTATGGGTGGGATTTCGACAAGACCATGATCAGCAATCACAGCCCGGCGCAGATCAAGGGCCATCCGAAGGAGCCGCGGCCGCCCTGCAAATTCCACAACTACTGGGCGATCCGCACCGAGCCCGGCTGGAGCTGCCTTTTCGTGCCGCCGCTGAACCGGCCGAACGGCGTGTTCGAGGCGGTCGCTGGCGTCGTCGATACCGACACCTACAGCGCGCATATCCATTTCCCGTTTTTTCCGATCGGACAGGACGGCGTCCACATCATCGAAAAAGGCACGCCGCTCGTGCAGATTTTTCCGTTCCGCAGGGCCGATGCAGCCATTGAAGGCGAAGTGCGGGCCGAGACCGGCGACGAAGCGGCCGAGCGGGAAAAGGTCTATCGCAACACCATTGCCGGAACCGGCTGGTATCGAAAATTCGCCAGGGCGAGCCGATGATGCCATAAGATTTTGGCGATGACTTTACGCGCGCCGGGGAATGCAAGCCGTTACCTCAAGGCTCGATCGAAAGGTTTGCGGTGAGCATCCAGACCCGGATCCATTTGCTTCAGGTCATCATCGGCCTTGCCATCATCGCAGCCGCGTCGGTTGCTTTTTTCGACCTTCGCACAAGCCTTTACTATCTCAACCGGACGCAATTGGCGCGCCAGCAGCTGGCGGCGACATCGCAGCTTGCCATCAGCGCCAATCGCTATTCCGAGCAGATCGCCGAACTTCTTCTAATCGGCGAACCCGAGCGCCCCGATTTCGACAGCGCGCGCATGCAGGTGAGGGAAGCATTCCGGGTGCTGCGAGAGACGACAATCGCGGAGGCCGCCTCGACAATCGATCCACAAGACAGGGAACCCGAGGAACTGCTACGGGTCGACCAGATGCGCGCGCTGTTTGGCGAAATCGACCGCGCGGTCGAACGCGTCTTGCTGCTTGATCAGATCGGCCAGAGCGACGAGGCGGTCAGCCTGTTTCGCTCCGAGATCGAGAACAGGCTCGACGCGGACTTCGCCCGGCTGATCGAAACCGGGCTCGAGGACGAAAGACAGGAAGTTCGCCAGATCGAGGCCGATTTGACGCGGATCTCCGAGGTCCTGACAATCGTCACCCTCGTCGTCGCCATCGCCCTGCTCTGCATCGTTGTCATCGCGGGCGTTCTGTTCGCCCGCTCCCTGCAACGCCCGATCAAGGCGCTGACCGATGGCGCGCTGGCAATCGAGCGCGGCGATTTCGACCACAGGATCGAACTGCGCGGCCGCGATGAACTTGCTCTGCTCTCGATGCGCTTCAACCACATGGCCAGGCAGCTCGGCCTGCAACGCTCCATGCTTGTCGGTCAGCACGAAGAGCTCGAGCGTCAGGTGGCCGAGCGCACCGAACAGCTTGGCGAGGCAAATCGCCGATTGATGGCGACCGATCAGCAACGGCTCAGTCTTCTCACGGATGTCAGCCATGAACTGCGCACACCACTGACGGCCTTGCGCGGCGGCGCGGAGGTGGCTTTGCGCGGCGCCTCGAAGCCCGAGGCGGCTTACCGCGAGGCGCTGTCGACGGTCGTCGCCCAATCCGCCGACCTCTCCCGCCTGGTCGAGGATTTCCTGTTCCTCGCGCGCTCGGAAGCAGATGAAATCGGCTTCGATTTCCGTCCGGTCAATCTGAAAGATCTTGTCCGCAAGGCCGTTCGGGAGGCAGGAATTTTGGGCCGCGAACGCAACATCCGCATCGAAATCGACGCCGACACTCAGGATGTGAGTATCCGCGGCGACCCGCGGCGGTTGCATCAGGTGTTCCTGATCGTGCTCGACAACGCCGTCAAATACGCCGACCCAAACACCGTCGTCGCGGTCGAACTGCGCGCCGATGGGCAAACGGCCGCGCTGTCCTTCCGGGACAAGGGGCCGGGCGTTGCCGCCGACGACGTTGAGCAGGTTTTCGAGCGCTTTTTCCGTGGCGTCAATGCGCGCGACAAATGGGCCGGCGGGGCCGGGCTAGGCCTGCCGATCGCGCGCTGGATCGTCGAGAAGCACGGTGGTACGATCGAATTGTCGAGCATCGTCGGCGAGGGAACCGAGCTTCTCCTGCACTTTCCGACTTCAGGCTAAGGTGTGTTGAGATTCAGGTCAGGCCGAGGCGAAAACGATGGATTTCGAGAACCGGAACGGAGCGTACGTTTTGGTACGTGAGTACCGGAAGCGCAGAAAGCCGTCGTTTGCAGACCGGCATCACCTGAATATTAACACACCTTAAGCCATGTCCGTCGCCCGGCTCCTCCTCGTCGAAGACGATCCGCGCATCATCTCGTTCCTGCAGCCGGGTCTCAAGGCGGAAAATTATCATGTCGAGGTGGCGCGC
>JBGTLX010000413.1:0-6247 GCA_041743855.1 Rhizobiaceae bacterium
CCCCCATTTTTCCCGGCCAAAACGGATTTCTTCGGATTGGGGCGGAAGAGTCGTTAAATTCGGTTCGTTCCTTGGGCGATAATGTGGCCACCCGGTCAGCCAGCCCGCAGGCTCGCCTGCTGACGGGGCCCAAGGCACGACGGATATAGGATGTCGGAAGCCGTGCTCCAACCCGACTTCGGCCTCGTCTTCCCGGTCTCCTGACAGCGAATTGTTGCGCAAGTGCAACGTCTCACTTCAGCCTCATTCGCGCCGGGCAATCACCTAAGTTCTGGTTCGCTGGGAACACATTTCGACATGACATTCGGAACTGTCTGACGGCCTCGCCTGTTATCCCCCCGACGGGTTGGGTCGTCTCATCGTGAACCACATTTGTCTTGTGGCAATGGAGTAAGAGAATGAAGAATACCCTCGCATTTGCGCGGCCGGTTGTGGCGGCGATCGGGCTTTTTGCCCTCGGCGCAATCCCCGCTCATGCCGCGGACGTAATTTATGACGAGCCGCCTATGCCGGCGGCGCCGATGGAAGAGCCACCGCTCAACACCTGGTCCGGCCCCTATGCCGGTGTGACCCTTGGCTATGCCTGGGGCGATACGGAAGTTGACGGCGGGATTATCGTCTCCAATTCCATCGACACCGACGGCTTCAACGCCGGCGGCTTCGTCGGCTACAACTACCAGGTCGGCAACATCGTGGCCGGCGCGGAAGCCGATCTCGGCTACAGCTTTGCCGATGGCGAAGATAGCGGCTTCGAATCGGAGTCGGGCATCGAAGGTTCGCTTCGCGCGCGCCTTGGCTACACCATCACGCCGAACATCCTGCTCTACGCAACGGCAGGCGGCGCGGCCAAGCAGCTCGAAGTTTCGGGCAATGGCACCGATGATGACAACACCATGATCGGCTACACCGCCGGCGCTGGCGCCGATGTCATGGTCACCGAGCAGGTCTTCGGCCGCGTCGAGTATCGCTACACCGATTTCGGTTCGGAAGATTTCGGCACCGCGGAAGTCGATGACAAGGACCATCGCGTCCTGTTCGGCCTCGGCGTGAAGTTCTAATCGACCGCAGACACTGAAAATGGCCGGGCGCGAGAGCGCCCGGCCTTTTTCTTGGCCTCAAGACGGCAGGAAGGCCTTCAAATCCGGAAATTTTTTGTCGAATTTTTGCGCCCAGCGCCCGAGCTTGCCCCGTCCCTTTTCCCATTTTCCCGAAAATCGTAGGTCGAGATAGCCGAGCGTCGCGCGCAGAGCGATGTGCCCCGCATTCGCTTTCACCCCGAGTTTCGGCGGATTTGCATTGAGATGGTCGAGGGCGCGGACGGCCTTCGCCCATTGCTTGTCGAGCCAGGGCTGGTGGACCATCTCCTCCGGCCGCGAGCGCCGCTCATAGACATGGGCGAGCAGGCAATCGGCGATGCCATCGGCCAACGCCTCCAGGCCTTCCGCTTCCGTGCGTTTCCCGGCATTGCGCGGAAACAACGACCCACCCGCAAGCCGGTTCAGATACTGCGTGATGACGCGGCTGTCATAGACCGCGTCGCCGCCATCGGTGACCAGCACCGGTATCTTGCCCAGCGGGTTGGCCGCCACGAGTTCGGCCGGCTGGCTTGCCGTGTCGACGATGGCCTCGTCGAGCGCGATGCCGGCATAGGCCGCCGCCATGCGCACTTTCGCGCTGTAGGGGGAAGCTGAGGCGTAAAGCAGTTTCGGCATTTTGTTCTCTCGAGCTGATTCCAAGTCTGACGCTAAACCGCCGCGTCCTTGCCGGCAAACGCCATAGTCGCGATTTAGCCGCCACGAACCGGCGGCATCACGACTTTGTTCGATCGGCAGGCGCGCCGGTCGACTTCCGGGCAAGCGCGGAACGCCAGATCCCTGGCCATGCAGATACGCACTTCGCGCAAATAGCGATCGTCACAGGTGACCGCTACGCCGTTCTCGGGAAGCGCCGGATTGGCCTCGATGAAAGCGGCTTCCGCCACATCAGGGTCAAGCGTCTTGTAGGCATCGAGCCGCCGATACTCTGGGGGAATGTTCACCGCTTCGCGCGCGGCCCGCAACACCGAGAAATAGTCGTCCTGGGACAGCCCCGCGCAGCTTCCATGCTTGCGCCATTGATAGCGGATCAGGCCTGCCGACGGCATCAGATCATAGAGGGTGCGCAAAGTCGCATTGGTCACGTCGGGCTCGCCGGTCTGACAATTGTCCGGATAGCCGCGCTCGAATTGCGGCCATAGGCCATGGACGACAAAAGCATAGGGTCGTTCCGCGCCGCATTGCTGGCGGTTGGCGTCCTCGCCCTCGGCCTCGCAATAGCTCGGCGACCACGACAGCGACAGCACATAGAAGTCGAACCCCGTCCCGGCGGGCAGGCTTTCGCTCGCCGGCTGGGCAGCGCCGGCATCTCCCGAATCAGGCGCGCAGCCGGCAATCAACAGAACTGCCGAGAGCAAGGCGATCAGGCGCATGCGCCGGTCTCGCCAGGCGGTCCGCAACTAGAGCCTTTCTGGCTTAGATTGAAACGTTCTGCCGGAGACAATTCGAGATAAGGTCGAGGTGTTCGGCGCAGGTCGTATCTGGATACGGCCAAGTCCGAAGCCCGATGGATTTGGCCCGAATTGACCCGGCCCGAAGGGTTTCCGGCTGGCGGACGGCAACTTTGTCGGCCGGCTCGCCCGATGCACCACATCGAGCATTCGCCGCCCTCCTCGTGGATAATCTCGCCATCCGAGAAACAGAACTGCTTCAATCTAAACCAGAAAGGCTCTAGCGCAGGATGCGGCAACCGGAATTGTAGACGTTCCAGCGGTCGAAGCCGGACACGCAGAACTCGACATTGTCGCCGATCGAGGCGAGGCCCTGCCCCTCTTCGATCAGATACCAGACCTCGCGTCCGTTACCGTCCGACAATATGGCGGTGGCCTCGCAATAACGCCTTCCAATCGGCCGCTCCTCGCCGAGCGCGGGCAAATAGCGATTTTCGCGGATGCGCTGGAAATCGGTAATCCCGACATCGGGCAGGTTCGGCACGTGCTGAACCTGATAACCGAACCGGGAGGTGATCTTGCGCAACACCCATGGCTCGGCGCAAACGCCCGAATCCTCGACATAATCTTGATAGAGATCGGCGCCGTAAGTCGCTGTCGTCGCGCCGAACGCGCTACTGAAGCCGATCATTGCGGCAAGAAGCGATGTGGCGAATCGAGTCATGGCGGCCTCTTCATGTTCGAATGTCCACTGTGCTGAATAACGGGGTTTCGGTCAAGCGGTCGCCGCGTAGGTCGTGGACTCGTAAATAAGGTCGAAATGGCGGCTGAAACGGCAAGAAGATGCGAGGAGAGACGCGAAGGGCGGGGCCTTTCCCCCGACCAAGCGGTTCGACATGGCAGCTTGCAGCCGTTTCGGCGTCTGCAGGATGTGGTCCATCTGCCCGGCTGCTTTGTCGCGAAGGCTTGAAAATGGTGGACATTTCCTGCGCCTCCGCTCCGCGCATCCGAACAGATGGCCTCACACCGTTTCGACCAGATTTATGAGTTCACGACCTGGTCGGTCAGCCATTCGGTCGTCCATCTGGACGCGGCTGTTTCGGCGAGCGCACCGTGGAGGGCCGGCAAGAGCAGACGCATCTCGGTTTCGAGCGTGAATGGCGGGTTGACGACGACCATCCCGCAGCCGTCGAGCCGCGGCTCTGCCGAAGGCGTTCTAATTTCGAAGGCGATATCGAGGATCTTGGGAATAGCCGACCGGCGCAGGTCCGCGCGAAATTCCGAAACGGCGGCGCGGTCCTTGACAGGATACCACAGCGCATACATGCCGCCGGGCCATCGGCGATGCCCCGTCTTCAGCCCTTCGACGAGGCGCGCGAACTCGCCCTCCTGTTCGAAGGGCGGGTCGACCAGCACAAGCCCGCGCTTTTCCTTGGGCGGGAGATGCGCGCCGAGCGACAGCCAGCCGTCGAGTTCGAGCACGCGCGTCTGTATATCGCCGGCAAACAGCGTCCGCAGCCGCGCAGCTTCCTGGCGGTGCAGTTCGATCGCCGTCAGACGGTCCTGCGTCCGCAAGAGATGGCGCACGATCGACGGCGATCCCGGATATTTTTTCACGACCCCGCCGGGGTTAGCCGCGCGGACGGCGTCGAGATAGGGCGAAAGCAGTTCGGCCGACCGCGATTCGAGCTTGTCTTCGAGCAGCCTGCCGATCCCGCCCCGCCATTCGCCTGTCTTCTGCGCGGCGTCCGATGACAAATCGTAGAGCCCGGGACCCGCATGAGTATCGACCACGCGGAACGCCCGGTCCTTCTGCTTGAGGTAGTCGACAAGCCGCGCCAGGACGGCGTGCTTGACGACATCGGCGAAGTTGCCCGCATGGTAGGCGTGGCGGTAGTTCATGGGGAGGCGCCCCGGCCCCAGCGCGGACGCGGCGGCTGCGAATTCGGATTGTCCGGCGGATCGTTCCTGCGGCGCCTCAGTGTCAGCACCAGGCCGATGAAGCCGACGGCCATCAGCGAGAATCCGAGCGGTTGCGCGCGCGGATCCTGGCTGCGCGCTCCGCCCAGCAACACCATGTCCACCGCCTCTATCCCGATATCCTCGGCGTCGCCGGGGCCGACGACGAACTGATATTCGCCATCCTCAATGTCGGCGATCAGCCCGGCGTCGTCGCGATAGGTTCGTTGAGGACTTTGCGGGCTGGTTTCGCGGGCCTGCGATTCCGAAAAACTCAACGTCTGCGCAAGCACGGTGCGTCGGGCCGTGGAGGCCGTGACGGTCAGAATGATTTTCTGCGGCGAAAGCGCCGGCGCGCCTTCAGTCGTCAGATCGAACATCACCCGGATCGGTGCGTCGGCCGACGCCAGCGCCGTTTCGACCGGGCGAAACTGCCCGTTCCGGTCATAGACCCTCCACGAGCCGAGTTCGCGTCCCGGAAAGCTGCTCACCGCCCACGGGTAGGCGATGCCGACGCCGATGCCAGCCAGCAGGATCAGGATGAAAATTATGCGCATTCCATCCCGCCGCCATTGAACCGGGCGCTCACGCCTTGCGCTCCCATTTCTTGTCCTCGGTCTGCTGCCAGTAAGTCACCGCGTTGCCGGCAGCCTTTACGATTTTCCAATGCTCTCGCGCGGCTTCCACCTGCGCCGCATCGTGCCCGTCGAACAGGAACACCGCCCGCTCGTAGCCTGCGATGTCAGGCGGCCGGGCGCCATCAACCATGAACCGAATCTGGGCGCCGTTGACGTTCTCCCCGTCGATCGTCAGCAGGATCGGCTGATCGGCCGCGTGCGGCTCGCGGTCGGTGCCGTGCGCCAGAAAAGCATCGTCGCGGAAGCTCCAGAGATGCGCATCGAGCGCATCGCGCCGTTCTTCGGTTCCCGTCTGCACCACCGCGCGCCAGCCGCGCGCCAGACTGCGTTCCAGAAGGCCGGGCAGCGCCTCTTCCAGCGTCGATTCCGTCAGATGGTAGAACAGCACTTCGGCCATGACCGCTCCGGTGTGTTGATATTCACCCCATGCCGGCCTGCAAATGGCGGCCTTCTTCGCTTCCGATGCTCACGTACCCGAAAGTACGCTGCGCTTCGGTTCTCGAAGTCCACCATTTTCGACTCGGCCTGACATAACTCTCAACACACCGGACACCGAGTTCTGGCCGTCGGCCAGGACTTTTCAAGTCGTCACCCTTCATAGTGGTCGCGCACCAGCCGCTCCAGCAGCCTGACGCCGAAACCCGACCCCCAGGACTGGTTGATCTCGTTCGAGGGCGAACCCATCGCCGTACCCGCTATGTCCAGATGCGCCCACGGCGTTTCCTTGACGAAGCGTTTCAGGAACTGCGCCGCGGTGATGGACCCACCGTGGCGGCCGCCGATGTTCTTCATGTCGGCATTCTTGGAATCGATCATCTTGTCGTACTCCGACCCGAGCGGCATGCGCCAGACCTTCTCCTGGGTGGCGAGGCCGGATTCGGTCAGCCTGGTGGCAAGTTCGTCATTGTTGGAAAACAGACCGGCGTGATTCTGGCCGAGCGCGACGATGATCGCGCCGGTCAACGTCGCCAGATCGACCATGAATTTGGGCTCGAAGCGCTGGTTGCAGTACCAGAGCGCATCGGCGAGCACGAGGCGGCCTTCCGCATCCGTGTTGAGCACCTCGATGGTCTGCCCCGACATCGAGGTGACGATATCGCCCGGACGCTGCGAATTACCGTCCACCATGTTTTCCACGCAACCGATGATGCCGACGACGTTGACC
>JBGTLX010000414.1:0-4698 GCA_041743855.1 Rhizobiaceae bacterium
CGCCATGCGCCTTCATGATCGCGCGCGCCTCCTCGTGCAGCACGTCGACGCCGATCTCCCGCAGCACCCGCAGCGAGGCGAGGTGGATCGATTCGAGTTCGTCGGCCGAGACGAGTTCGGTCGGCTTCAACGGGCTCTTCATCTGCCGGAACGGGGGCTGGTCGAAAGGCCCGGCATCGTGCGCCCGCTTGCCCGCGCGTCCGCCGCGGCGCGCCCGGTCGGTGGCCAGAGCGGGTTCGGCAAGTTGAACGGCAGCGGTCATGAAAATCCTCTTGGGCAGTGCGATGCTTGGTTTCATCATGGACCGCGCCCGCCGGCGTCATTGGAGACGCGGCGACCACTAGCGCGAGGGAAGCGACATGACCCTACACCTGCGCTTGTCGCGCGCAGCGCAAATGGACTAGTGTCGGGCAATGGCCGCCCCAAATGTCAACAATCGCTGCGTCGACGCTGCCGTAACGCCATCGGCGCGCACGCTGCATGCCGAACTGCTGCGGCTTTGCGCCCGCATCGGCTATTCGCCGCCGCTCTCCGCTTGAATCCGCCCCGGCTGTTGCCGGATCGATTCAAACGGAGGTTTTAAAGCCCATGACCTACAACAATTATTCGCTGAAACAGCTGCAGGCGATCGACGCGGCGCATCATCTCCATCCCTTCACCGACCACACCGAATTGCGAGCCGCCGGCTCGCGCATGATCACGCGCGCCGAAGGGCCGTTCATCTATGACAGCGAGGGGACCGAAATCCTCGACGGCATGGCGGGGCTGTGGTGCGTCTCGATAGGCTATGGCCGGCACGAACTGGCCGAGGCCGCCTACGCCCAGATGAAGGAATTGCCCTACTACAATTCCTTCTTCAAGTGCTCGACGCCGACGCCGGTGCTGCTTGCGCAAAAGCTTGCCGAGATCGCGCCGAAGGGCGTCAACCAGGTGTTCTTCGGCTCGTCGGGCTCGGAATCCAACGACACCGCGCTGCGGCTGGTGCGCCATTACTGGGCGCTTGAGGGCAAACCGGAAAAGAACCGCATCGTCTCGCGCACCATGGCCTATCACGGCTCGACGGTCGCCGGCACCTCGCTGGGCGGCATGGCCGGCATGCACGGCCAGCTCGGCGGGGCGGTGCCCAACATCGTCCATGTCATGATGCCCTATGCCTTCGAACTGGCGCTGCCGGGCGAGAAAGATCATGATTTCGGCCTGCGGGCGGCCAAGGCGGTCGAGGACGCGATCCTGGACGCCGGCGCCGACAAGGTCGCCGCCTTCATCGGCGAGCCGATCATGGGTGCTGGCGGCGTGAAAATACCGCCGGCCAGCTACTGGCCCGAAATCCAGCGCATCTGCCGCAAATACGACGTGCTTTTAATGCTCGACGAGGTCATCACCGGCTATGGCCGCACCGGCGAGTGGTTCGCCGCCCAGACCTTCGGCATCGAGCCCGACACGATCACCACCGCCAAGGCGCTGACCTCCGGCTACATCCCGCTGTCGGCGCTGCTGGTCGGCGACCGCATCGCCTCGACGCTGGTCGAGAAGGGCGGCGAATTCTACCATGGCTATACCTATTCAGGACATCCCGTGGCCTGCGCGGTGGCGCTCAAAAACCTGGAGATCATCGAGCGGGAAGGCATGATCGACCGTGTCCGCGACAACACCGGCCCCTATTTCGCTAAAGCGCTCGGCGAGCGCGTCGCGGGCCATGCGCTGGTCGGCGAAACGCGGGCGGTCGGCTTCATGGGCGCGATCGAGGTCGTCAAGGACAAGGCCACCAGGGAACGGTTTTCGCCGGCCGGAAGCGCTGCCGCGCTTGTGCGCGATCACGCCATCGCCAACGGGCTGATGCTGCGCGCCACCGGCGACACGATGATCCTGTCGCCGCCGCTGATCTGGACCCGGGAGACCATCGACATGGCCTGCGAGCGCATCGTCAAGGCGCTCGATCTGGCCGACGCCGACCTTCGCAAAAACTGAACTGATGTCCGCGGGGAACATTCCGCTTCGGTGCGCGTAATCGCCACGGCAGTTCAGCCTTCAAAGGGATCGAAAAAAATTCATGGTCAAGAAACGCAGGGTCAAGCCGAAAGGCCGGCCAACACCGGTAGCCAACGACCTCATGCTGGCGCCGATGGTCATGCTCATGCGGATGCCGCTGATGGCGGCCGAAGCAGGCAAGTCGTCGATGATGGGGCGCGAAACGGCGCTCGCGGTCAATGAAAAGACGCGGGCGATGGCGGAGGGCGCACTTGCCGCGCAAATGTCGCTCTTTCAGTCGGCGACACGGTTCTGGCCGGACGTTTTTTCGGGCAGGACGCCGTCGATGTTGACGGGCGCGGCGGCGCAACGCTCGTTAAACGCGGCGTTCAAACCGGCGAGCGCGGCTGTGGGAGCCAATTTTCGCCGGTTGTCGGGAGGAGGTGTCTGACACGACGCGGTGGCAGTTCACAGGCAAAAACCGCGCTCCCTGCGGAACACGGCTTTGCCATTCATACGCATGGCCCTTCGCGAACACTACACTTGCGAAGGTAACGGCTCCGGTACGCGAGACCTGATCCGGAGCGTGAGGCGGCTGCGATGTCCGTCTCGCATTCCGTTCTATAGGCACATCGTTACCGCGTGGTTAGCGAGTGGTTAAGCAAAGCTGAATTTGGTCGTTTTCAGACGGAAACAGGAAAAAATATTCGGGTAAGTTCGACGCCTACGCGGCGTCATCGCGCAGCAGACGGATGATTCCGGAAAAATCCACGCCGCCATGCCCCGTCTCGTTGTAACGCGCATAGAGTCGGGCTGCCTCGGCCCCCAGCGGCGTCGCCGCGCCTGCCGCTTGCGCCGCTTCCTGCGAAAGGTTCAGGTCCTTCAGCATAAGTGCTGCCGCAAAACCCGCGGCATAGTCGCGGTTCGCGGGCGAGGCGGGAACCGGTCCGGGCACCGGGCAATAGGTGGTCAGCGACCAGCACTGGCCCGACGAGGTCGAGGCCACGTCGAACAGCGCCTGGTGCGACAGCCCCAGTTTTTCGGCGAGAACGAAGGCTTCCGCCACGCCGATCATCGAGATGCCCAGAATCATGTTGTTGCAGATTTTTGCCGCCTGACCGGCGCCGGCCTCGCCGCAGTGGACGATTTTTCCCGCCATCGGCTCCAGTGCCGGCTGCGCTCTGGCGAAAGCTTCGGCCGAGCCGCCGGCCATGAAGGTCAGCGTTCCAGCCGTAGCTCCGCCGGTGCCGCCCGACACCGGCGCGTCGATCGACAAAAGCCCATGTTTGGCCGCGATCGCATGGGCTTTTCTGGCCGACTCAACGTCGATGGTCGATGAGTCGATGAACAGCGCGCCTTCTCTGGCGTGTGGCGCGATGTCCTCATGGACCGACAGCACATGCTTGCCCGCGGGCAGCATGGTGATGACGATGTCGGCGTCCTTCACCGCCGCATTGGCATCGGCCGCGACGTTGACGCCATTGTCGCGCGCGGTCGCCAGATTCTCCGGCATCAGGTCGAAGCCCTGAACGACATGCCCGGCCTTGACCAGGTTCGCGGCCATCGGGTTGCCCATATTGCCGAGGCCGATGAAGGCGATGGTGGTCATGACGCTCCTCCGGAACAGGCAAATAACGAGTAGCGTAGCGAAACAGCCCAGATAACGATAACGCCAGTTTCTTCCTATTCGCTACTCGCTACTCGCTATTCGTTCATTCATCGCCCTATCAATGCCCGCGAGATGATCACCCGCATGATCTCGTTGGTGCCTTCGAGGATCTGGTGGACGCGCAGGTCCCGCACCAGCTTTTCGATGCCGTAATCGTGCAGGTAGCCGTAGCCGCCATGCAGTTGCAGTGCTTCGTTGGCGACCTTGAAGCCAATATCGGTGACGAAGCGCTTGGCCATGGCCGACCATTTGCCGGCGTCTGGCGACCTGGCGTCGAGTTTCGAGGCCGCCGCATAGAGGAACATCCGCGCCGCCTGAAGTTCGGTTTCCATGTCGGCCAGCCGGAAGCGCAGCGCCTGGAACTGGTCGAGCGATTGGCCGAAAGCCTGGCGCTCGGCGGCGTAGGCGACAGCCTTGTCGAGGGCGGATTGCGCGCCGCCCAGCGAACAGGCGGCGATGTTCAGCCGGCCGCCGTCGAGCCCGGCCATGGCGATGCGGAAGCCGGAACCTTCGTCCGACAGGCGGTTTTCCACCTGCACCCGGCAATCGGAAAAAATCACCTGCCGTGTTGACTGCATGTGCCAGCCCATCTTGTGTTCGAGCGCGCCGAAGGAGAGGCCCGGTGCGTCTTTCGGCACGACGATCGCGGAGATGCCCTTCGGCCCGTCCGCGCCGGTGCGAACCATGGTCACGTAGACGTCGCTGTCGCCCGCGCCGGAAATGAACTGTTTTGCGCCGTTGAGCACATAATGATCGCCGTCGCGCACGGCGCGGGTTTTCAGCGCCGCCGCGTCGGAACCCGCGCCCGGTTCGGTCAGGCAGTAGCTGCCCAGCCATTCCATCGAGGCCAGTTTCGGCAGGAAGCGCCGCCGCTGCTCCTCGCTGCCGAAACTGTCGACCATCCACGACGTCATGTTGTGGATCGAGATGAAGGCCGAAAAGCCGGGGCACGCTCGCGCCAGCGCCTCGAAGATCAGCACGGCGTCGAGACGGCCGAGCCCGGAGCCGCCGACATCCTCGCAGACATAAATGCCGCCGAAGCCCAGAGGCCCGGTCTCGCG
>JBGTLX010000415.1:0-1794 GCA_041743855.1 Rhizobiaceae bacterium
GTCGGCCGAATTCGACGACAGAATAGACGAAAAACGCCCGACCGTGCAGGTCGGCGACCCGTTCACGGAAAAATGCCTGCTCGAAGCCTGCCTCGAACTGATGGCGTCGGGCGCGGTCATCGCCATCCAGGACATGGGTGCTGCCGGCCTCACCTGCTCGGCCGTCGAGATGGGAGCGAAGGGCGATCTCGGCATCGAACTCGATCTCGACAAGGTCCCGGTGCGCGAGGCCAGCATGTCGGCCTACGAGATGATGCTGTCGGAAAGCCAGGAGCGCATGCTGATGGTGCTGCGCCCCGAAAAAGAGGCGCAGGCCGAGGCGATCTTCAAAAAATGGGGGCTGGATTTCGCCATCGTCGGCAGGACGACCGACGATCTGCGCTTCCGCATCCTGCACCAGGGCATCGAAGTCGCCGATCTGCCGATCAAGGATCTCGGCGACAAGGCCCCCGAATACGACCGGCCCTGGATTGAGCCGGAGAAGCGCGAACCGTTGGCGGCAAGCGACGTTCCGCAGGCCGATGTCGCCCACGCGCTGCTGAGGATGCTCGGCGGTCCCGATCTGTCGAGCCGGCGCTGGGTCTGGGAACAGTACGACACACTGATCCAGGGCAATTCGCTGCAACTGCCGGGCGGCGATGCCGGCGTGGTGCGCGTCGAGGGCCACCCGACCAAGGCGCTGGCCTTTTCGTCGGACGTGACGCCGCGCTATTGCGAGGCGGACCCTTACGAAGGCGGCAAGCAGGCGGTGGCCGAATGCTGGCGCAATCTGACCGCGACCGGCGCGGAGCCTCTGGCCGCCACCGACAATTTGAATTTCGGCAATCCGGAACGGCCGGAGATCATGGGCCAGCTGGTCGCCGCCATTCGCGGCATCGGCGAAGCCTGCACGGCGCTCGGTTTCCCGATAGTGTCCGGCAACGTGTCGCTCTACAACGAAACCAATGGGAGAGGAATCCTGCCGACGCCGACGATCGGCGGCGTCGGGCTCATCGACGACTGGTCGAATATGGCGCGGATCCGGTTTGCAGCGCCGGGCGAGCGCATACTTCTGGTCGGCGCGCCGCCCGCATGGGGCGCGCATCTTGGCCAGTCGATCTATCTGCGCGAAATCCACGGCCGCAGCGACGGCCCGCCGCCGCCGGTCGATCTCGCCCATGAGAAAATCGCCGGCGATTTCGTGCGAGCGATGATTCGTGCCGGCGCGCTCACCGCCGTGCACGACGTGTCGGATGGCGGGCTAGCGGTGGCGCTGGCCGAAATGGCGATGGCGTCGGGCATCGGCGCGGATGTCCAGCTTCCGTATGCCTGCGACCCGATCCCCGTCTGGTTCGGCGAGGATCAGGGCCGCTATCTGGTGACCGTGCGCAGTTCCGACACCGGGCTGGTGCGCGACATCGTCGACGAAGCGGCTGAACTCGGCATCGTGGCTCCCTGGATCGGCGTCACCGGCGGCGATTTCTTGAAGCTCGACGGCGCGCGTGCCATATCAATCGACGAGTTGAAGGCCGCGCACGAAGGCTGGTTTCCGAAATTCATGGAAGCCTGAAGGGAAGAGCAGCATGGCGATGAATGCCCACGACATCGAAAAGCTGATCAAGACCGGTATTCCGGACGCCGAGGTGACCATTCGTGATCTGGCCGGCGACGGCGACCACTACGCGGCCGAAGTCGTGGCGGAGAGCTTTCGCGGCAAGACCCGCGTGCAGCAGCACCAGATGGTGTACGACGCGCTGAAGGGGCGGATGGGCGGCCAGCTGCACGCGCTGGCCCTTCAAACCTCGGTCCCGTCCG